>DAHVAA010000205.1:0-233 GCA_027314845.1 Thermoplasmata archaeon
GACGGCTCGCCGCGGCCGGGGCCGGCGTCCGGCTCTACCGGTGCCCGGGTCACCCCCTGCCGCGACACGTCGACGGGCCGTGGGATTGGCCGGCGAGGCTGCGCCGTACCGACCGGCTCCGCCCGGCCGCCGCCGCCGCCGTGACGGTGACGCCGGCGTGGGGCGTCAGCGCCGCCCCGGAGCGGCCCGGCCCGCTCGGCCGGGCCGGCCCGTGGGCGACGGAGGCGGCGGAG
>DAHVAA010000205.1:243-827 GCA_027314845.1 Thermoplasmata archaeon
ACCGTCCATCTGAGCCTCGAGGAGTTCGCCCGGACGCTGCCGGTCGCCCGCGAACAACGGGAACGGCTCCGGGAAGGCGGGGTCCGGGGCCGCGCGATCTCCGCGCAGCTCCGGACGGAGCGGGCGCGCGCCGACACGGAACGGTTCCGGGAGGCGTTCGCGCGGTTCCGGGCGTTCGACCGGACGAACGTGCTCCACCTCTTCGCGACGTTCCGGCGCGACCCCGTCTTCGCCGCGGAGTTCCCCGCCGCCGTGCAGAGCGGGCCGCTGTGGCCCGGCCGGTTTCGCGGGGGATCGGTCCGGAGCGCGCCCCGCACGGGGGAGTGGGTCTGGTACGCCAGCCCGGCGAGCAGCGAGCGGATCCTTCCCGGCGTCCTCCGCGGGCTCCGGTCGGTCGACCCGACGCGGCGGCTCTACGTCCGCACGCCGCGGAGCTGGGCGTCTCCGCCGTCCGACCGGTGGGTCGTCCTTGAGGGACGCCCGCTCGCGCCCGAGACATGGGCCCGCCGCTTCCGGGCGGCGGAGGTGAGGATCGTCACCGGCAGCCGCACCCGCCTCGAGGCGATCGAGGCCGGCGGTCCGTT
>DAHVAA010000206.1 GCA_027314845.1 Thermoplasmata archaeon
TCTCCTCGACCGACTGGGACACGCCCATCGGCCGGGTGCCGCTCGATGCGGCCCAGCTCGCGCGCCTGGGGGAGAACCCGCCGCTCCGGGTGGACGACCGGGCGCACGCGCTCGAGCACTCGATCGAGGTCGAGCTCCCCTTCCTGCAGTACACGCTGCCGCACCCGAAGATCGTGGCGCTCTCCGTCTCGTTCGCCCCCTACTCCGCGCTGCAGGAGGTGGCCCGGGCCGTCCGGCGCGCGATCGCGGGCCGGGACGTGCTGCTCGTGGCCTCCACCGACTTCTCCCACTACGTCTCCCCCGCGGAAGCGGACCGGCTCGACCACGAGGCGATCGCGCAGATCCTCGCCCGGGACCCCCGGGGGCTCTACCGCACGGTGACCGAGCAGCAGATCACGATGTGCGGGATCGCGCCCACGACGGTCCTCCTCGCCGTGCTCGAGGAGGAGCCGCTCACCGCGCGGCTGCTGCGGTGGGGCCACTCGGGCGAGTCCGAGCCGATGCGCCAGGTGGTGGGCTACGCCGCCCTCCTCCTCGAGAGCGAACGGCCGCTCGGGGCATCGGGCGGGGGGTAGGGACCGCGCGACGGGGCTACGCCCCGGCCTTCGCGCCGTCCACGATCGTGCGGAGCACCCGGGGGAGGATCCCGCCGGTCCGGAGGTACTCGATCTCGAGCGGCGAGTGGATCCGCGCCCGGGTCATGAACCGGGCCGCCGGTCCGCCGTCGTCCGGGGTGGCCACGACCTCGACCGGCCCGCGGGGCGCGAGGGGCGCGCCCCCGGGCAGC
>DAHVAA010000207.1 GCA_027314845.1 Thermoplasmata archaeon
TCGGGGGTCGCCCGGGCCGTCGTGACCGGCCGGAGCTCCCCGGGCCGGATCTGGCGCCGGTCGGATTCCTGGACGAGGATCCGGCCGAAGGCGCTCCGCGCCTCCCACCGGAGAGACTCGGGGTCGGGCGGCGAGATGCGCAGGAGCTTGAGCTTCGGCCGGTGGTCGAGCGCCGCCCGGGCGGCGGGATCGATCTCGGGCGCCGCGAGGAGGTCGACGAACACGCCGCGGAGGGTCGCGGGGTCGTCGGGGCCGAGCGGCCGGTTGACCGCCACCGCGCACCCAAAGCGCGCGACCGGGTCGGTCGCGATCGCCCGCTCCAGGGCTTCGGCGAGGGTCGCCCCCTCCGCCACGCCGCACGGGGTCGCATGCTTCACCACCGCCGCGGCCGGCAGGGGGAACTCGGCGACGGCGTTGAGCGCCGTCTCGACGTCGAGGAGGTTCGTGTACGACGGAGAATCCCCCTTCAGGACCTCGAACGGCCGGGGGCGAAAGCCGCTCCCGGGTCCGGGCGGTACGATGTAGACCGCCGCCTTCTGGTGGGGGTTCTCGCCGTAGCGCAGGCGCATCGGCTCCCGACGCAGCAGGAGCGACTCGGGGAACGGATCGGCCGCGTCGGCCGAGCGGCCGAACGCCGTCGCTATCGCGAGATCGTACTCCGCGACCCGCCCGAACGCCCGGGCCGCGAGGCGGGCGCGTGCCCCGCCGGACACCCGGCCCGCATGGTCCCGCATCTCGGCGAGGAGCGGCGCATACTCTTCGGGGTCGGTGACGACGGCGACCGCC
>DAHVAA010000208.1 GCA_027314845.1 Thermoplasmata archaeon
ACGGTTGGTCGAGTGATGCCCCGAGCCCGAGAGCCGTGGACGGTGCTGGCGCGCCGGGTGCTTCCCGCGATGCGGACGTGGCGGACGCAGCTCCACCAGGAACCGGAGCTCTCGCTGAAGGAGGAGAAGACCCGGGAGAAGATCCTGGCGGCGCTCGGCGAGCTGGGGATCCCGTACCGCACGTTCGACGATTTCCCGGGCGTGGTCGGCACCCTCGGCGCCGACCGGACCGGGCCGGTCGTCGCCCTACGGGCCGACATGGATGCGCTTCCCGTGACGGAAGCGACGGGGCTTCCGTTCGCCTCGAAGTTCCCGGGTCGGATGCATGCCTGCGGCCATGACGTGCACATGGCCTGCCTGCTCGGGGCGGCCGCGATCCTCTCGAAGAACCCGATGGGCGTCGCCGGCCCGATCCGGCTCCTCTTTCAGCCGGCCGAGGAAGAGGGCAACGTCGGTGGGGCGCTCCCGCTCATCGAGCGCGGGGGCCTCGCGAAGCCCGAGGTCGACTACGTCGTAGGGCAGCACGTCGACCCCAGCCTTCCGCTCGGCCAGGTGGGCTGGCGCGCCGGTCCGTTCATGGCGGCCGCCGATTTCTTCCGCATCACCGTGCGGGGCCGAGGCGGCCACGCCGCCACGCCGCACCAGGGCCCGGACGCGATCTTGATCGGGAGCGAGATCGTGCTCGGGCTCCAGGCGCTCGTGAGCCGGGTCCGGGACCCCGTGGACCCGGTGGTCGTGAGCGTCGGTTCGTTCCATGGCGGGACGCGGCAC
>DAHVAA010000209.1 GCA_027314845.1 Thermoplasmata archaeon
GTGAGCGCGGGGTTGGCGTCCTGGCGCTGCGCGTAGAACGTGTGGGCTTTCACGGCGGTCGGGAAATCGGTGAGGAAGTAGAACGGCGAACCGTACTCCCGCACCGCGCGCTCGCCGACGGCCTTCTCGTCCTCCGTTCCGAGGTCCTGCTCGGCGCCGGGCCGCCCGAGCCATTCCTCGCAGACGGAGAACGGGATCCGAGGGAACGGGGCCTTCGGCTCGGGAATCCCGCCGGCGAGCGGGTTCGCCCGGTCGGAGAGATCGCGGCGAACGAACGCGAGGGTATCGATGATCACCTCTTCTACGAGCGTGCGCAGGTCCTCGGCCCCCTCGATGTACCCGACCTCCGCGTCGAGGCTCGTGAACTCGGTCAGATGGCGGACCGTGTCGGAGGGCTCGGCGCGGAACGCGGGAGCGATCTCGAAGACCCGCTCGAAGCCGGCCCCGATCAGCATCTGCTTGTACAGTTGGGGGCTCTGAGCCAGGTACGCGCGCGAATCGAAGTACTCGACCGCGAAGAGGGTCGCGCCGCCCTCCGCGCCCTGCCGGAGGATCTTCGGGGTCTCGACCTCGTAGAACCCGCGCTGGAGGAACGCCGCGCGGAACCCGGCGAGCACGCTGGTCCGGAGCTCGAACACCGCGCGGACGGCCGGCTTCCTCAGGTCGAGGACCCGGTGGTTCAGACGGGTGTCGAGCTCGACCCCGACCTTGTCGACGATCCCGAGGGGGAGCGGGACCTCGGCCCGGGCGAT
>DAHVAA010000020.1 GCA_027314845.1 Thermoplasmata archaeon
TCGACTCGACCTCCGCGAAGAGGTCGAGGTCTGGGGCCAGCGTGGCGATGGCTCCATCGAGGAACATCAGGTTCTTCACGAACAGCATGAGCTCCTTGGGGAGCTTCGCCTCGGCACGGTCTGCCGCGAAGCCCACTGCCCGAACCTTTCGGAGTGCTGGTCGGCCGGTTCCGCGACACTGATGCTCCTCGGCACCGACTGCACCCGCCGGTGCGGGTTCTGTGCGGTGACGACCCGCTGGCCGCGCGGACACGTGGACGCGAGCGAGCCGGCGCGCGTCGCGGAGGCCGTACGGCGCTGGGGGCTCCGGTATGTCGTGCTCACGCAGGTCTGCCGCGACGACCTCGAGGACGGGGGAGCGGCGCATCTCGGGGAGACCGTCCGCCGGTTGCGGGAGGAGTCGCCCGGTACGCGGGTCGAACTCTTGATCGGAGACCTCGGCGGCCGCCCGGAGGCGCTCGGGGTGCTTTGGGACCACCCCCCCGACGTCCTGGCGCACAACCTCGAAACGACGCGGGAGCTCTCTCCCCGCGTGCGGGACTTCCGCGCCGGCTACGACCGGTCGCTGGCCGTCCTCGCCGCGGCGCGGCGCGACGGCCCGACGGGGCTCGTCACGAAGAGCTCGGTGATGCTCGGTCTCGGCGAGTCGGCCGACGGGCTCCGAGCCGCCTTCTCCGACCTCCGGCGAGCGGGAGTCGACCTGCTCACCCTTGGCCAGTACCTCCGCCCGGGCCCCGAGCACGTCCCGGTGGCCCGCTACATCCCCCCCGAGGAGTTCGAGGAGTGGAAGGCGGTCGCGCTCGCTCTCGGGTTCGAGGGGGTCGAGGCTGGCCCCCTCGTCCGAAGCTCCTACCATGCGCAGGAGCTTTATCACCGGGCGTACGCCGCTCGGAGCGGGTGAACCGGACCGATGGCGAAGAAGGTGCGCCGCAGGCTCGAGGAGGAGGAGGCCGCGGCGTTCGAGTTCCCGGTCTTCGATGAGGTCGGCTTCGTCACGAAGGAGTTCGAGATGATGGGCGCCGTGCTCGTCGCCGGGGCGATCACGGTCCTCCTCGGGATCATGGGTTGGGTGCTCTCCGTCGCCGGCTTCATCGTCTACATCCCCCTCGGGCTCGGGTTCCTCGGGCTGATCGCGAGCCCGTTCCTCATCGGCCGCGTGCGCGAGAAGTCCCACCTCTACACGAAGGGCGACTGGTTCGCGCTCATCATGATGGAGTTCTTCGGCTGGATGGCGCTCTGGTTCGTGCTCCTGAACGTCTCCCCGCACGCGCTCTAGGCGCCGCGACCGCGGCTAGCGCCAGGGCAGACGCTTTCCGAGAAGAGCGCGCAGCGCTTCGGCCACGGCGGCCGAATCCGGAACCTCCCTCAACGACCGAACGTCCACCGCCTCGGGATGCGCCGGGGTGAGGTCCTTGCCGAGGGAGAGCCGCGGAAGGACGGAGCGCAGGACCAACTCCACGTGCCGCTCGGGCACCTTCGCCTCTACGGCAAGGCTCCCGTCGTCCTGGACGTATGGCCCCTGGAGGACCGGCGCACCCTCGGCGGCCCACTTATCGAGGAACTGGCCGACGCGGTCGATCCCGGCGGGAGGACCGTCCTGGCGTCGGACCGCGGCCCGATTGCGGTGCGCGACCTCGAAGAGGAGGTAGACCTTTTCCGGGTCGGTCCCGGCGGACGAACCGAGCAGATGGAACCCCACCCGGCCGAGCTCCACGGCAATCGCCCTCTCGGCCTTGCGGACCTGCGGGAAGAGCGTATCGTCCACGAGGTCCGGACGCGGGAGCGCGACCACGACCACGTGGCTGTCCCGGTCCCGGATCCGGGCTTCGGCGTCGCTCCGGTCGAACGGCGGCAGCGGCCGGGGCTCGAACCACGACTCGCTCGGCGCGTCGAGATAGGCGCCGGCCGCGAGAACGAACGTGGCGAGATTGCGCCGGGAGAGCGCGCTCGCGACGTTGCGGTTCGGGTCGACCGGATCGGCCAGGATGAGCGCGACCTCTTCGGGGAGGCGGGGCGGCTCGTGACCGGGGTCGGCGAGCCGGACCGGGATCCGCCAGCGGCTCGCGGCGAGCAGGAGCCGGCGCAGCGACCCAAATCGCAGTACGAGGAGCTCCACGAGGTACCCCGAAAACCCCTCGGTCCGTGCCTCCGATCCGTAGATGCCGAGGCGCCGCAGGAACTGCTTCGTGAGGCGGACCTCCCCCACGAGCTCGGGGGTTTCGCGCCCGGCGAGGTAGGCCTGGTGGTACGGGGTCCGGTCGACCGGCGAGATCGGGTGGGAGGGGTCGTCGACCGCGTAGCCGGGTACCGCGTCGACCTCGAAGAGGTCGTACCGGCCCCGGAGGTACGGGTGCTCCGCGTACCGTCGGCGGGGCTCGACGAGGACCGCTTGGCCGAGCGCAAGACCCTCCTCGCGCAGTCGGTCGCGGGGGAGGTCGGGGGGAAAGAGGAGGAAGAGGTCGATGTCGAGACGGTCGAAGAGGAACGTGCCTCGCGCCGCGCTTCCGGCGACGAGCGCGCGAACGAGGGGGCTCCCGCGCTCCCGCGCCGCCGCCTCGACACGTTGGACGAGCTCGGTCCGCACGCGCGCGACGCGCTCGAGGAACTCGGCGCTCGGGGCGATGCGCGCCGCCACCGCCGTCTCGATCCGGTCGAGCGCGCGCGCGGTCTCGGGCGAGATCGCGGGGCCGGTCATCGCCCCGTACGGACCGACGCGGCCAGATGAAACTTCGCGTCGAGACGTGGAATGGCGGGGCGTGGAGTTATCGGCCGCGCCGGCCTTTCCCCGAGCGAGGCCATGTCGGCCCTGGTCGGCCACCCTGCGAGCCTCTACGCTCCGCTCGAAGGCGGAAAGGTCCGCTGCACGGCTTGCGCCCGGTACTGCACGATCCCCGAGGGCTCCCACGGATTCTGCTTCGTGCGGAAGAACGTCGGCGGTCGGCTCGTGCTCCTCAGCTACGGGATCGCCTCCGCGGTCCAGGTCGATCCGGTCGAGAAGAAGCCGCTCTCGCACTTCCGTCCGGGGACTCGGGTCCTCTCGATCGGCACCGTCGGGTGCAACTGGCGCTGCCAGTACTGTCAGAACGCCGAGATCAGCCAGGAACGCGAGGTCAGCGGACGCTCCCTCTCCCCGAAAGAGGCGGTAGAGTGGGCGCATCGCTACGGGTGCGAGGGGGTGACGTTCACCTACAACGAGCCGACGATCTTCGCGGAGTACGCGGTCGACGTGATACGGCAAGCCCACGAGTCAGGGCTCTACGCGAACTTCGTGACGAACGGCTACATGACCCCGGAGGCCGTGGAGGCGGTCGGTCCCCACCTCGACGCCGTCAGCATCGACTTCAAGGGGAGCGGCGAGGCCGGGTTCCTTCGCAAGTACATCGCCGCCAAGGACGCCGAACCGATCTACGAGAGCGCGGTGGGGCTCAAGCGGCGCGGGGTCCACATCGAGGTCACCGACCTGATCGTGCCCGAGGTCGGCGAATCGGTGGAAGCGACCCGCCGCCTCGTCCGGTTCGTCCGGGACGAGCTCGGACCCTCGACCCCGTTTCACTTCCTCCGGTTCCACCCCGATTACAAGATGCAGGACCTTCCGAACACGCCGGTGAAGACGCTCGAGCGGCTCCACGCGCTCGCGAAGGCGGAAGGGCTTGAGTACGTCTACCTCGGGAACGTCTGGGGCCACCCGCTCGAGCATACGTACTGCCCGAAGTGCGGTGCGATCGCCGTCGACCGATACGGCTTCACGATCCGGTCCTGGAACCTCGACCCGGAGAACCGCTGCCGGAGCTGCCGGCACCGGATCCCGATCGTCGGACGCCTTTCGAAAGACTACCTCCCGACGTTCGCGACCCCCGTCGCCTGAGCCAAGCCTCTGGTCGGCACCGGTCCCCCCGGCATAAGTCCTGGGCGGCTGAGGACCGAGAGCCCTCTCGACCCGGGGATCCTTCGCAGGGTCGCGCCCGCCCGAAAAGGGCCATCGCGAGCGTGCCCCGTCAGTGTTTTCGGCCCTCGAAGCTCCGCGCCACTGCGGAAGCCCGTGGCGGAGAGGTCCGGTCGATGAGGAAGCGGACCCCCGAGGGTGTGGTCTCCCTCCTCGACCGGGTCCACGCCCGCAAGGTGGAGGAGGTCTGGGCTCGGGTCGAAGCGGCGACCGGTCTGCGCGGGGTCAAGATCACGCCGTTCCCGCACTTCTCCTATGTGGTAGGGGACCGGCTTGACCGGAACGTCGTGGCGGAGGGACTCGGCGCCCTCGCCCGGGAAACCGCCCCGTTCTCGGTCCGCGTGCGTGGTGTCGCCACATTCCCGACACCCTGGCCGACCGTCTACCTCAGGGTCGAGCCCGAGGCGGGCCTTCGGGAGTTCCACCGCCGGGTCTGGGAGCAGGTGCGGCCGGCGTTCGAGCGGCCGTGGTCGTACTACGCACCGGAGTCCTGGGTGCCACACGTGACGCTCGCTCACGGGGACGAGCCGACCATGACCCCCCTCGCTCCGAGCGAGGTCGAGGCCGTGGTGCGCCTCGCGTCGGGACTGCGTGTCGACTGGACGGTCCGGGTCGACCACCTCGTGACGATCTTGGACGACCGCGGTCGGCAGGTCCTCGGCGAGCGCTTCCCGTTCGAGGGTCCTTCGCCCTGACGCGACCGGGGGACCTGCGCGGACCCCGATCCCGGAACGTCGCCGGAGCCGTCCGATTACTCCTCGTGTACGATCCGGCTTCCCGCGATATCGAGCCTGGCCGACTTCGCGACGAGCCCCGCGCCTTCGAGGGCGCGCCGAACGTCCGATTGGCGCTCGGGCGGGACGAGGAAGAAGAGGAAACCGCCGCCGCCGGCGCCCATCAGCTTCCCGCCGAGCGCCCCGTGGCGGTGCGCGAGGTCGTACGCCCGGTCGACCGTCGAGTTCGAGATCCCGTCGGAGAGCTTCTTCTTGAGCTCCCAGTTCTCGTCCATCAACCGACCGACCTCGGGAAAGTCGAGGCTCTCGAGCGCCTTTGCGGTCCGTACCGCGAGGTCGCGCATCGATCGATAGTCGGCGACGTGCTCGTCGAGCTGGCCTACCTGGCTGGAATGGATGTGGGCGGAGCGCCGCTCGGTGCCGGTGAAGAAGAGCATCAGGTGCTCGTTCAGCCGTTCGAATCCGTCGTGGTCGATCCCTAGGCTGTGCACGCCGACCGAACCGTCGCGCTCCACCTGGATCAGGTTGAGGCCCCCGTAGGCGGCGGCGTACTGGTCCTGGATCCCGCCCGGTTCCTTGAGGATCTCCCGCTCGATCCGGACCGCCTCTTTCGCGAGCTGGCGAGGACCGACCCGCTCCCCTTTCCACGCATGGAGGGCGTTCAGGGTCCCGACCGCGCAGCTGCTGCTCGACCCGATCCCCGTGCCGCGCGACGGCATCTGGGTCGCGGTGATGACCTGCACGCCGCTCGGGATTCGGAGGAGGCGCAACGCCTCGCGGATGGACCCGTGCGCGATCTCGTCGATGCTGTGCTTCGCGTCCTCGGTGACCCGGTAACTGACCCGGATCTCGTCGGCGTTGAAGTTCTCCACCACCATGACGTAGATCCCTTTGTCCATCGCGCCGGCGACGCACGCCCCCGGGCCGTAGGACCGGTAGAAGTCGGGAAGGTCGGTGCCCCCGCCCGCGAAGGTGATCCGGAACGGAGTCTTGCTCACGACGGCGGCTTCGCGCATCCCGCTCCGCCGAGCACGGAACGGACCCTTTAAGCTCCGCGCCCGAACCGCGGTCGGTCCCCGAGGACGGCTCCCGGCTCGAGGAGCGGGGGGCGCACGGGCGGACTAGCTTCGGAACGCCTCGGCGAACGCCTCAGCCCCGAACGGCCGGCCCGAGACCTCCTCGATCCGGGGGAGCCAATCGTACCGGGAGCCGTGGCGGAACCACTCCCGCGTCAGCCACGGTCCCACCCGGCGGTTCGGCCACAGGGGCGCACCGAACAATTCCCGGATCCGAGCCGCGAGCTGGTAGTGGAAAAGGTCCGCGAGGAGATAGTTCGGCGCGTAGACCGGGGAGTCCACGAAGAACGAGTCGACGAACGACAGCGGTTCGAAGTCGTCGTAGCCGAACAGGCGACGTTCGAGCCGGGTGACCTCGGGCTGGGGGTCACGGTCCGGCCGTTCGTAGAGCGCGAGCTCGGTATGCATCCACGTCGCGACGCGAGCCGCCCCGAAGAGGTCGGTGTTCCGTCGGACCTCGGCGAACGACTCGGCGGCCGAGCGGCTGACCCCCGGTCGGTCGGCCAGCCAGCGGGGGTCTCGAGGGATCTCCTCGAAAAACCCTCCGATCCCCTCGTGAAGTCCCCCAAAGCTCGGGTAGTTTTCGTGCCAGCGGAGGAGGTGCCGGGGGGCGCGGATCGCCGCGGAATGGACCGCATGGCCCACTTCGTGGAACATCACCCGGTAGGCCTGCCAACCGCCCTGGGGGTGGACGAGGATTCGGACGTCCCGAGGGGGGTTTGGGGCCAGTGTGAGACCCCCCATCGGGATGTCGTGGAAGGCGAGTCGGAACCGGTACCGGTCGACCGGAAAAGCCCATCCCCGGATCGCTCGGAACACCGTCGGCAGGATGCCGGTTCGCGGGAACGCTCGGTCGGTGAGCGGAGCGGCTTGCCCCAGGGCAAAGGATAGGTCCCACGGATGCCAAGTCCCGAGGCGGTCGACCGCCCGGTCGCGCAACCATCGGGCCACACGTCGGGTCGGCGCCACGGCGGCGCGGGCGAGCTCCTTCAACCGCGCGACGGAAACCCCCTCGAAGCCCAGCCGCATCGCGGCGAACGATGGGAACCCCTCCCGGCGGGCGAGCTCATTGCGGAGCCGAACGAGCCCTCGAAGGCGGTCCTCGAGCGGACGATAGAGCGGCTCGAGCGCGTAGGCGGCACGGCGTCGTCGCTCGGGGTCCGGGTCCGTCTCCACCACCCGGTAAATCTCGGACCGTTCGACCCGACGCCCGTTCCAGCGCGGGCGAAACACTACGATGGCTCGCTGAAGAGCCGCCCGACGGCGAACCACCTCGGGGTGCTGCTCGACGCGCGCGTCGACCAGGACCCGCTCGAGAAGCTCGAGGCGTCGCGCGAACAGGGCCGGCCAGGTGACGGTCCGCGCGCGGCGGACCCAGGAGAGGATCTCCCCGTTGGAGAGCAGACGACCCCGCGCCAGCTGCCAGGGCTCGGAGCCCTTCGAGGACCGTCCCGAGAAGAGGTCCCAGTCGGCCTCCAGGATCGCTCGGTCGAACCGCTCGAGGCGACGCTCGAGCTCTCGGACGAACCGGACCCCGTCCCGAAGATTCGGTGAATCCGGGACGGCGAGCTCCGGCACGCGCGCGCATCGAAGAATGAGGCATAAGGTTACGCATCATGGAAAACGGCCGAGCGCGTTGGGGGACCGACGGACCGACCCCCGGAAAGGATGGCCGGCCCGAGCGTCTACGGACCCTATCGGGGCTCGCGGGCCAACGCCACACGGCACCGGGCCCCCTCGCAAGTACGAACTCGGGGTCCATATCCGAGTAGCCGTACCTCCCCGGTATGGTCACGGGCACCACCGTCCCAGGCGCGGAGTTCCCCCGCAGCAGCTCCCCGCCGGGAGCCTCGCCCCCACCGCCGATCGTCGGCTGGCGCGCGGTTCCATTCGTGGGGGTACCGGTGGCGGCGGTCGGGATTGCGCTCGCGCTCGGGACCTTCATCGCACTGGATTACGTGCACGTGATCCTCGGAGCCCTCTGGACCGGCATCGACGTGTTCATGGGGCTGGTCATCGGCCCGATTCTTGGGCGAATGAGCGGCCCGGCTCGGGCCGACTTCGTCCAGCGGCTGGTCCCGACCATGTTGTTCCTGATGCCGACGCTCGCGTCGGTCACGATCACCGCGGGGATCTATCTCGCGATCCACGAAGGGATCTTCCAGCTGGACCTTCTCGCGATCCAGCTCGCGGGCCTGTTCGTGATCATACTCTCCGCGCAGGGGTTCGGCATCCTAATGCCGAACGAGCTGCGGATCGTGCTCGAGCTCCGCCGCCCGAGTCCGGACATCGCCAAGATCGGCCGGCTCGGCTTGATGAATGCCCGGCTCGCGGGAGTCCAGGCCGCCTTTCAGATCGCGCTCATCTTCGTGATGGCGAACCTCGCGGCCGGGAACCTTTCGCTCGGGCTCTGACCCCAGTACTCCCAAGGTCGGCCTCGAGCGCGGATGAGAACCGGGTCCGCGATACCCGCGCGCCGGGCTCCCGATCGGCGGTCGCGCGGCGCGACCGTTCTGCGGAAGGGGGAGGCCGCGCGGCGTATTCGACCCGACGCCCCCTAAGTCGAGGTGGCAACGGGAAAGGCCGTCCGGGTGGGAGCTCGTCCGTGCGAGGAACTCGGGATCGAGTCGCACCATGCGTCGGAGGGTTCGTCGGGGACCCCCGGGTAGGTCATGTCCGTGAACGCCCGAACCGTCTCGGAGAGCCGGGGCACCTTCCGCCGCGTGGGCTCCGAGAAGATCCCGGGGTCACCGGCTCCGAAGTCAGTGCACCAGCCGAACGCGTCGTGGGTTGATGGTCGGATCGGGTGACGAAACGGGTAGCGAAAGGAGACCGTCACCTTGTCGAACGGACCGCACCGAGCCTCGAGACGGCCCGGGAAGGGTCTCGCGCGTGAGGGTTCATCGACCTACTCCCTCACCCTCGATCGGGCAGCTCGTACGTTCACGCCGCCCGGACGGTCGAAGACTCCGGCTGGCTCTCGTCATGGATCCTCGACCGGTTCACGACGAGCCAGCGGAAGCCGTCATCGACCTCGATGTTCGCGAGAAGGATCCCTTGCGTGGCAAGGTCCGAACGATACCGAAGGAGCGTCTCGAACACTTGGAAAGGGTCATCGCCGGTCCGGTCGGAGAGCTCACGGGTCGTGCCCATCCATCCGCCGTCCTGGACGAGCTCCTGGAACACCCGAAGATACCGGGGCAGCGCGCCGTCGGGGGCGGCCAGTGGCTGGGCGCCCGATACGGTGGGGTCGACCAGGGGGGCCGAGCCGATCGCGGGGATCGGGATCCGGGGCCGAGGACGACGCGGGGCCGCTTCCGCGGGTGGGTCTTCCGGAAGGTCGACCGGCATGGGGGAGTCCGACTCGAGGGCCGTCAGCATGGATTCGACCTCCTTGCGTAGGCGGTCGCGGTGCTCGTCCAGCTCTTCCAGGGTTCTCGGGGCTGGTCCTTCCCCCGGCGGGCTTGAGCTCGGGTCGACCACCGGAGCCTGGAGGGTCGGGATCTCGACGTCGGGGTCGGAGATGTGCGCTTCCACGATCCGTGCGAACTCCTCGATGTCACCCTCGGGCACGGGCCGGAGATTGCGTCGCATGCGGAACCGGTCCAGGGCGCTGCGAAGCTCCGCGCTCGGCACGGGGAAAGCACGGCGCTGTGCCCCGTCGCGGAGCACGGCCCAGGGTCGCGAACGGGCGTCACGGAAAAGCTGGAGGTCGGCGTAGGCGACCAGGTCGCGGTACAGCTCGTGGGCCGGCGGCCCGCCCATGGCCCCGATCGGAGGGGTCCATTGGCCCGAGATCCGGCTCACTTCCCGGATCCGGATGTCCTCGAATCCCACTGGCCCGTTGCCCCCGGTACGGCCGGCGGTCCTCTGACGCCCCGGCTCTGGCCCTCCTGCGCAGGCGGTGTGGTATAGTTCTTGCGGGAGACAGGAAACGCGAAAACGGCCGTTCCGGGGACCGCGGGATGCGACCCCGGACGGCCGGCGGAGCCCCCTCAGCTCCCGGCGTCCCACCGTCGGGCCGGGCGGGAAAACCGCTGGACAAACCTTCAAGTAGCATGGCCCCGAGCCAGAGCTGTCCGCCCACGCCGGCCCCCGGCCCGAATCGCCGGACTTTCGGCGTGGAGCTAACTTAAGGAGGTGAAAACCAGGATGGCAGAATTAACTGAACAGAGACTGGGTTACGGCTTCGGGCTTGTCGGGGGCCTATTGATCGCCCTCGGAGGCGTCGTGAGCTTCGCGTTCGGGGTCGCCGACCTCGTGGTCGGCCGATCCTTCGGCGCGTTGAACGCGATGAGCGAGACCGTGATCCTGTTCGTCGTCGGCGGCCTTGCGGCCTTCTTTGCCTGGCTCGGCTACCGCGACTGGAGCTCTCGCCCGCTTGCGAGCGGAGTATTGCTGGTCGTGATGGCCGTGCTCGGCTGGGCGGTCGTGGGTGTCGGCGCGAACCTGCTGGCGCTCGTCGGGTCGCTGTTCGTCTTCCTTGCGGGGATCCTTTACCTGATCGACCCCGCGAAGAAGGCGACCCGCGCGCTCGTGACCTCTTCGTAGGGGCCGACCGAGCCCCCGAGGGGCGGGCTCCGACCGAAGCTCGCCGAGGGTCAGCGCCAACCCCTTCCCCCGCCCAAGCGAGGCAACCTCGCTCCCTCGCGCCCCTCCTCCCGAGGGTGTGCGACCGGCGCGCAAATCGTCAACTACTTCCCCGCGATCGCCAGCCATGGGCACGCAGTCGGAGAAGGCGGCGCTGTTCCGCGAGCTTCACCACCGCTCGAACCCCCTCGTCCTGCCGAACGCGTGGGACGTCGCGAGCGCCCGGCTCTTCGAAGAGTCCGGCTTCCCCGCGGTCGCGACCTCGAGCGCGGGGCTGATGGTCTCTCTCGGGTACCCGGACGGACAGGAGATGCCCCGGCGGGACCTCCTCGCGGCCGTGGCCCGCATCGCGGGAAAGCTCTCCGTTCCGCTGAGCGCGGACGTCGTGGCCGGCTACGGTCGGGGCGCCAAGGAGGTGGCCCGGTTCGTGGGCCGAATGATCGACGCCGGCGCGGTCGGGATCAACCTCGAGGACCAGGACCCCTTTACGCACCAGCTCTTCCGAAGCTCCGCGCAGGTCCGAAAGATCCGGGAGGTCCGCGAGCTCGCGAACGCCCGCGGAGTGCCACTGGTCATCAACTCCCGAACCGATGCGTTGCGCCGGGCCGCTGGCGAGCCCTCCGAGCAACTGAAGGAGGCCATCCGAAGGGCTTCGGCGTACCGGGACGCGGGGGCCGACTGCGTGTATCCGATGGGGTTGACCGATGCGGCATCGATCGAGACGTTCGTCCGGGAGCTGGGGTGCCCAGTGAACGTCATGGTGCGACGGGGACTTCCGCCCCTCGCGGAACTCGGGCGGCTGGGCGTGAAACGGGTGAGCTTCGGTCCGGCCGCATCGTATGCCGCGCTCGGCCTGCTTCGCCGCGCGAGCGAAGAGGTCCTGCGACACGGCTCGTTCGAGCTCTTGGTCGAGGGCGCCATCACCCACGACGAGCTGAACGCGCTCGCTTCCGCGGGGGCGCCCCCGGGCGGGGCCGACCCTCCGCGCTGAGCTCACCGGACTCGTGTGGTCGGATCCCTTCGGCCACCGGTCTTTGGTCCCAGACCGCCATCTCTCGGGAGGATGGACGACGGATGCGATACCTCCTCGCGGCCGCGCTGACGGAAGTTGTGGAGGCCCGCATCCCAAGGAAAGCATGGAGCACAGATGCAAGACCGGCAATCGTGCGGCATTCCCCGCCCCTACGGGAGATGGCTCGCCGGGCGCATAGGGAAGGGCCGCAGCCGTCCTATGGATCGGACCAGCGTAGGCCGTGCCTCACCCGGAGGGGCGGGCCCGAAGGAAGAGCCCGACCCGTCAGGCCGTATTGCCGGAGAAAGGAGAGTTAGAGCGGCGGTACACCCACAGCGCGACCGCGGACAGGATCACGGCGTCCGCCAACAGGATATCGAACGGGTCGTAGAAATCGAACAGCTTCGCGAGCCCGATCACGGCGAAGATCGGCGCGATCATCGCATAGCCCGCTCGGCGAAGCCGGCTCTCGGGGAGCCGTCCCGAGAGGTTAGCCAGCCAGAGGGCACCCCCGACGAGCGCCGCGAGCGCCACCAGAACGTCGGGAAGGTCGAAGTAGTCGGTCACCCACTTGACCGCTCCGAGCGCGAGCGCGTTCAGCGCGATCGCGACCTCGAACCCATAGCGGCGTCCCCAAAGATACGCAAGCCCGAGCGCGATCGGCAGCTCGACAACGAAGACGTCGGTGATCTCGGGAGTGATGCCGGGCGATAGCAGAAAGCTCGACACGACGCAGCACGACCGCCGGCGGCGTATTTTGTCTCTCCCCTCCTCTCGCACCCGATCGCGCGTCGCGCAAGACCCGGCCGCTGCGCGCGCCGGCTAATCCCCGGCGGAACCGGTCGAGGGGAGGCGAACCCCATCACGGGGGGCTTACTCTTCGAGCGCCCTCGCCAATCGGCCAAGTACCGGGTCGTCGCGAAGTAGGCGACGCGCCCCCGTCTCGAACGGAGTTCCGGGCTGACCTTTTTCGACGGTGACCATGGCGAGACCAATGTCCGTGTTCGCTTCGAGGTCGATCCGGAGCACGAAGTCGAAGTCAAAGCGGTTCGGCCGGTCGGTTCCCGTTCGAGAGCAGATCAACGAAGCGCCCTCCTCAGCCGCCGCGCGCAGGAATGGCATGAACGTTCCCGGTTCGGGGGCGTACTGGGACTCGGTGAGGTCCGTGTTCGAGAGCAGGATCACCCGACCGTGGTCGGGCCGGGCGGGTCGGGTAAGAAGGTCCTGGAGGATGTCGGGCAACCGGACGAAATCGCGGATGTGGGAGACGGCCTTGGTCGGCTCGTTCTTTACGACCACTCGGCCGAGCGTCTCCTCCGATAGGGGCCGCTCTGGGGTCAGCGCCGCATCCCGGTAAATGAGGTGCCGTCGCGGCTCGCCGGACCCACTCTGGGCGGGCGGGGAGGTCGGTGCGGAAGGAGGGTCCGCCCGGGTGACCTCGATCCAATGGAACTCCGGCTCAAGGGCGCGCGCGAGGCAGTAGGCCACGAGGTTCACTTCGGTGCGCGAAACGCCGTGGAGGTAGTAGGAGGACGGCCGGCCCTGAAGGGGCGCGAGCGGATCTTTTCGCGGGCGCCTGACGTTCCGGCGCCCGCCGCGGGGCGCGCCGGGCGGCAACCCGTCGGGCGCACCCAACGCATGATACCGCCCACCGGCGGCCGCCGTATTGGCGGGCGCGGGGGACCGGGGGACCGGACTTCCGCTTGCGGCTGAGTAGGGCTGAGGCGGCGGGTCGTTTCCGTCCGACCGCTCCCGAAGGACCGCATTCCCGTGGGAAGTGAGGGGCAGCGGCTCTCCTTCCACGGCTGACGCAAGCGGTCCATGGCTGAGGCCCGAGGGGTACGAATTCGGTAGGCGCTCGGGTGCGGCGGACCGTCGGTAGAAGGCAAACAGCTCTGCAAGTGGGACGGAAGCTTCCGTCGGTTCCGACCGAGTCACCTGCGAATTACGGACCCCCCAGGATGGGATCAACTCGTTCGGGTCGGTCAGTAGCCGTCGGAGGCCGTAAGGCCTCAGAAATCGGGAGTCCGGCGGGAACTGCGCGGGAACCCACAGCCAAGATTCGGGCCCGCGAGCCAGGTGCTCGGAGTGCCGGTGCGCCGAGACCGTATCCCCTCCGCCGATCGCCCGGTTCGGATTGCCCTCGATGAGGTTCGCGACCCAAAG
>DAHVAA010000210.1 GCA_027314845.1 Thermoplasmata archaeon
GTAGAGGTCCCCGATCGGCAGGAGGTCGACCCCCCCGTCCCCGTACTTGGTGAAGTAGCCGAGCAGAAGCTCCGACTTGTTCCCCGTGCCGGCCACGAGCCGGTGGGTCTCCCGTGCCAGCGAATACGAGAGGACCATGCGGATGCGCGCGAGCACGTTCCCGATCGTCACCCGGTCCCGGACCTCGGGAAGGAGCGCCGCGAAGGTCCGGACGAGGGCGTCGATCGCGATCGTCCGATACGCGATCCCGAGGGAGCGGGCGTACTCCTCGGTCTCCGAGAGCAGCGCGGCCGGGAACTGCGCGTCGGGGAGCAGGACCCCGAGCACGTGGTCCGGTCCGAGCGCGTCGCGGGCGAGCCGGGCGACCAGCGCGCTGTCGATGCCGCCCGAGAGCCCGATCACCACCCCGTCGGCGCCGCCCGCGAGCGCGTGGGCGCGCAGGAACTGGTGGATCGTGGGGACCGCGTGGGGAGGAAGCCGGGGAACGAGGCGCGTCATGCCTCGACCCCCAGGGGCTCGAGCCGGAGGGTCTCCGTCCACTCGCGTCGGCAGTCGCAGTCGAGCTCCGCGAGGGGGGCGAACTCCTGGTCGAGCGACGCCGCCTCGATCGCGGCGAGGACTTCCGCCTCGTTGAACAGCATCTTTTGCTGATCCGGCGAGATATCCGGTTCGGTGAGCCGCTCGGAGGAGCGACCAAAGAGCTGGCCCTTCAGCCACCGCACCTCCTCCTCGAGCAGCCCCTTGCGC
>DAHVAA010000211.1 GCA_027314845.1 Thermoplasmata archaeon
CCCGGCCGCGAGCGCCGCCTCGCTCGCCGCCACTTCGTCGCGCAGGCGCTCCCGGCGCGCCGCGGAGCCGCCGAGCGGGCGGGCCTCCCGGGCGAGCTCCCGCCAGTCGCGGATCCCGTCCGCCCAGAGCGCCGCCTCCGTCGCCGGACCGACGCCGGGCAGGTGGAGGAACGTGGCGCGCAGCACGGCCGCCCCGAGCCGGCCGCCGGGCCTTAACCGTACCGGCTACGACGGTCCCCGCGGCGGCCGAGGATCGGCCGAGTCGACGCGCAGCGGGCCGAGGGTCGGGCCGACGAGCGCCTTCACGGCCGCCCAGAACTCCGCCACTTCGCCGGGCGGGAGCCGGGCGCCGTAGAGCGGCTTGCGGCACTCCGCCTCGAGGTAGTCGGGGTCGTCGGCGTCCCAGGCGAGGCGGAGGACGTACGATCCCCGCTCCTCCTCGTAGGCGAAGACCCGCTTGCGCGGGTCGGTGGCGACCGGGTTGCGGAGCAGGAAATCGAGCGGAGGCTCGGGAGGCGGCGGCGTGCCGGGCGTCAGCATCACCGGGGCCGGCTGCGGCGGGAGCCGGAGGCGGATCCAGCCGACGACCGGCCAGTGCGAGCGCGGCGTCCCGAGGCTCGGCACGATCCCTCGGCGTCGGGAGCGGTCCGGGCCCTTAACCTCGCCCGCCCGCGGTCCCTCCGACGAGCCGGTCGGCCCGGCGGGGGGATGGTTCGGGGAAAAAAAGAACCACACGCGTTC
>DAHVAA010000212.1 GCA_027314845.1 Thermoplasmata archaeon
GTTCCCAGGTCGATCCCAATGATCTTTGCCATGGTGAAGTTCCTTCCGAGGGCCGGCCCGAGGGCGGCCTCGGACACTTTTCCGTATCAGTATGAAAGCACTCATATAAAAAGATAGCAGAGCGTACTCTTGGTGCCCTCCGATCGTCGAGGATCCGCGCCGCGCGCGCCCCCGGTCGTATCCCTCCGACAACGAGATAGCCCGGGGATCGTCGATGCGCGCATGGCGGGCGCCCTTCCGGTCCCCGGTGCCGTCTTCTTCGATATGGACGACACCATTTTCGACCATGCGCTGACGAGCCGCGATGCCCTCGGGCGGCTGCGGAAGGAGGTACCGCTGTTCCGCCGTCGCTCGCTCGCGGACTTTGCCCGCGAATACTCCCGCCTCCTCGAGGCGATCCACCCGTCGGTGATCGCCGGCCTCCAGAGCGCGGACGACGCGCGCCGGCAGCGCTTCCGGGAGCTCGCCCGGTTCTGCGGGGGCGAGATCGGGGATGAGGAGGCGGCCCTCCTCTCTCGAAGGTACCGGGCCCACTACCAATCGCTCCGGCGGCCGGTCCCGGGCGCGCGCCAGATGCTGGAGCGCCTCCATGGGAGAACGGTCGTCGGGATCGTGACGAACAACGAGGTGGCGGAGCAACGAGCGAAGCTCGCTTACCTCGATGCGACCCGGTTCGTCGACCTCCTGGTCGTCTCGGAAGAGATCGGCGTGGGCAAGCCGGATCCGCTCATCTTCGAGACC
>DAHVAA010000213.1 GCA_027314845.1 Thermoplasmata archaeon
CGCTCAGTCGCGCCGCCCAAGACTACCCGGCCTGACTCGTAGAGGTTAACGACGATGCCGTCGCCACGAGCGAGGAAGACCTGGTGGGGCCGAGTTTCAAAACTGAAGCCGAGAGCCGCGAGGCGCGCCCTGAACTCATCGAACTTGGCTCGTTCAAGATCCATCGGCAACGACATCGCCTCCGCGAATATCGACCAGCGATTGCATCCATCCTACTTTCCGCACCTTGACTGGGGCTTGAAAGCGAATTTCGGTACCGGGTCTCCGAGGTCGATTCCCACCTGAAGCGACCTTCGATCCGAGGGAGTCAGCCACAGTCTTCGAACCATCACTTTCGCCCCTTCCTTCCGAAGCCATCGGGTCAGTCCGGCCTGATCCTGGGACCGGATGATGACTACCCCCCAGTAGAGGCGGACGTGCGGGATCTCCTCCAAGATTCCCTTCCGATGATACCGGTACGTCCCGCCCCAACTCGAGCTCTCCTCCCCATAGACGCGACGACGGAACGTACGGTGAAGTGCCGGGGCCGACCCATACGGCAAGTGGAACACCACGAGCGTCCCCCCGTCCATTGTGGATCATATGACCCACAATCCTCATAACCCTTCTCCCCCTCCCCTCCCTCGTGCCCGGGATGCGGATCGCCTCCGAGCGGTTCGGAGCCCTCCCCATCGTCAACCACTTCCTCCA
>DAHVAA010000214.1 GCA_027314845.1 Thermoplasmata archaeon
CGTCTCCCTGGTCGGGGAGATCTTCGGGGTCGGGAGCGCGGCCAACGCCCTCAACGCCGCCCTATCGCTCGAGCTGTACAACGCGACGAACATCACCGCCAACGCGGTCGCCCTCCCCACGGTGCTCGTCACCTATTCGGTCGACGCCTCGGGCTACTGGACGTTCGGGCCCGGCACGTTCGGCTCGTCGCTCCTCGCGCTCGCCGGGGGCGCGAGCATCAGCGCGGCCGCCTCGACCCCGTACCCGGAGCTTGCCCCGTCCCAGGTCCTTTCCGACAATCCGTCGTGGATCATCTACGGGACCGGCTTCGGGCTCAACGAGAGCACGTATGCGGGCGGCCCCGACTGGAGCAGCTTCGGCGCGGTCCAGCACGGGAACCTGAGCGGCCTCGATTCGAACTGGCTCACCGAACCGGATCCGACGATGATCCTGAGCGGACTACCGGCGATCCAGGCGATCCTCTTCCCGGGCGCCCGGTGAGCGGGGACCCGTGGCCGAGCGCCCGCGGCGGGGAGGGCGCCGGCGTCCGGCCCTCGTCGCGGCCGCGCTCCTGGTCGGCGGCGTCGCCCTCGTCTTCGGCTCGTCGCTGATCGGGCTCCCCGACATCGCCCCGCGGCTCGGCCTCCAGATCCTCCTCCACCAGCTGAGCGGGGGCGCCCTCTTCCCCAACGCCTGCGCCGGCACG
>DAHVAA010000215.1 GCA_027314845.1 Thermoplasmata archaeon
GATCCGCCGGGCGCTCATCCGCCGCGAGAAGGACGAGTACGTGATCTACACCGAGGGTTCGAACCTCGAAGGCGTCCTCGAGATCGCGGGCGTCGACGGGGTCCGCACCACGACCAACTCGGTCTTCGAGATCTACCGGGTGTACGGCGTCGAGGCGGCCCGGGCGGCGCTCATTTTCGAGGCGAACCGGACCCTGGCCGAACAGGGTCTCGGGGTCGACATCCGTCACCTCATGCTCGTCGCGGACGTGATGACGAACGAAGGGGACATCCGGGCGATCGGCCGGCACGGGATCTCGGGCAAGAAGACGAGCGTGCTCGCCCGCGCCGCGTTCGAGATCACGGCGGCCCACCTGTTGCGCGCGGCGATCACCGGCGAGGTCGACGAGCTCAAGGGCGTCGCCGAGAACATCATCGTCGGCCAGCCGATCACCCTAGGCACGGGCGCGGTGAACCTCATCTACCGGCCGCTCTCCCCTACCAGCGAGGTGGCTCCCACGACGAAGATCGAGGACGCGAAGGAGGCGGCGTAAGATGGACCTCGCCCATGCGCTCAAAGTGGCGCTCGAGACCGGCAAGGTGCGGGTGGGGCTCACCGAGACCCTCGCGGCGGCGAAGGCGAACAGGGCCCGCCTCGTCATCGTGGCGCGGACCTGCCCCGACCCGAAGCTCAGGGCCGAAC
>DAHVAA010000216.1 GCA_027314845.1 Thermoplasmata archaeon
TCCGAAGCCGCGCATTTCCTGGCGGGGACGTACTGGACCGTCTGGGAAAGGTTCGGCCTGCTCATGGACCGTAGCGCGGACGTCACCACGATCGATCCGGACTATCAGCAGTTCATTCGATGGCAGTTCCTCCGGCTCCAGAAGCTCGGACACCTGGTGCAGAAGCCCTACTTCGCGTCGGTCTGCCCACGCTCGGGCCCTGTCAGCGTCGACCCTTCGGAGACCGACCTTGACCGCGGCGGCAACGCCGAGATCGTGACCTACACCGCGCTTCCCTTCCGGCTGCCGGACGGGCGTTCCCTGCTCTGCGCGACGCTGCGCCCGGAGACGGTCTACGGAGTGACGAACCTCTGGGTGGCTCCGGGCTCCACGCTGAGGGAGTGGACCCACGGGGGGAGGACGTACCTCGCTACCGAGGAGGGCGCCCAGAGGCTGCTCGAGCAGGTGGGCGGAGAGAAAGGAGGCGCCGTTGCGGCCTCCTCCCTGGTCCGGTCGCTCGCCGAAGTTCCGCTCACGGGGGAGAAGGTGCCGGTGCTGGAGAGCCGCCTCGTCGATCCGCAGGTCGGAACGGGGGTGGTCATGTCCGTCCCCGCACACGCCCCGGCCGACTGGGTCGCACTCCAGGAGGTGCCGCCGGAGCTGCGCGACCCCCTGCTCGCCCGGGCGAAGGTCCTGC
>DAHVAA010000217.1 GCA_027314845.1 Thermoplasmata archaeon
TGGGCGGCCCCGAGAACCCGGTCGTACGCACGGCCGGTCCGCGGGACGACCGCCGGCGGGACCGCCGACGAGACCCGAACCGGACGCGCCCCGCGGGCCCGGCTCCGACACCTCGGGCGGATCAGCCGTTCCCTTCGAGCCGCGCCACCCAGAGCGGCACCTCGAGCAGGCTCGTGATCTCGGGGGGGTCCTCTCCCAAGCCAAAGCCGTAGCGGTTGAGCCAGAGCCCGTGGAGCCCCGCGGCCGAGGCCGCCTTGGCATCGGTCTGGGCGAGGTTCCCGACGTAGAGCGCTTCCTCCGGCCGGACCTGGAGCCGGGCCACCGCCCGCCGGAAGATCTCGGGATCGGGCTTCTCCACGCCCTCGGTGCCGGAAGCCACGACTCGGGCGAAGTAGTCGAGAATGCCGGCCCGGTCGAGGATCGTCCGGACCCTCGCCTCGCTCGTCGAGTTCGAGATCACGCCGAGCAAGCGCCGATCCGCGGCCAGCTGGTCCAGGCAGCGTCGGGTGTCGGAGAAGAGATGGACGGGCAGCTCCGGGCCGTGCACCTCGGCGCAGAACTTCGCGGTGACGTCGCGGCCGACCTCCTTCTGGGCGGCCCGGGACAAGGTGCGCTGCCAGAACTCGATGAGCGTCGCTTCCCGGGAGCGGCGCACCGGCTCGAGG
>DAHVAA010000218.1 GCA_027314845.1 Thermoplasmata archaeon
TCTCCACGATGAACGCGGAGATCCCCTCCTCGGTCCGGGCGGCCAGGGCGACGATGCCGGCCCGCTCGCCGTTGGTGACCCACGCCTTGGTGCCGTTGACGACGTACTCGTCCCCGTCGCGCACGGCGGTGCAGGAGATGTTTCGGGTGTCGCTGCCGGCGTCGGGCTCCGACAAGGAGAGCGCACCGCGGCGCGTGCCGGTCGCCATGGTCGGCAGCCAGCGCCGCTTCTGGTCGTCGCTCCCGTGCGTCATGATCAGCGTGGCAGCCATGGTGTGGGTGTTGACGACGCCGGTCAGGCTCATCCAACCGAAGGCCAGTTCCTCGATGACGCCGATGTAGGTGAGCAGGTCCAGGCCGAGGCCGCCGTACTCCTCGGGGATGGTCACGCCGAACAGGCCGAGCCCGCGCATCTGGGCGACGATGTCCGCTGGATAGGTGTCTTCGTGCTCGAGGGCGGTCGCCACCGGGGCGACCTCGTTGGCGACGAACCGACGGACGGTGTCGACGATGTCGCGCCGGACGTCGGGGTCGGTCGAGGTCGTGGCGGTGGGGCGGGAGACCTCGGGAGCCATCGCTGAGAACGATACATCCCTCCGATGTTGACGTCGATCTCATGAAAGAGAAGAATATTTCCGATGTCTGCCTCCCTGATGC
>DAHVAA010000219.1 GCA_027314845.1 Thermoplasmata archaeon
GTCGTGGCTGCGCTCCTCAAGGAGAAAGGCGTCCAGGAGGACAAGATTGCCGAAGTCCTCGATGGCAAGGTCGCGGGAGACGAACTCGAGCGTATCCTGGGCTCGCGCAAGGCGCAGCCGGTCCAACGGGTAGTGCCGATGTCCGGTGTCTCCGCGCTCTTGGTGGAAGGCTGGGAGTTTGTCTCTGCGCTCGGGAATGACCAAGCGGTCCTGAGATGGGTGCATGATGCACCGGCCGGGTTCCCTGACTCGACCCCACCCCACCCGACGGCAGATGGAACGGCGACAGGTCATCCGGCTTTCGGGTGGGTGGAATCCGGGGTCCCGGGCTACTCCACCAGCGCCCAGCTGGGCGTTTCCCCAATCCCAATCCCGGCCGAAGAATCGGGACAGCGGGGAGAAGGTGGGCGTACACACGAAGCTTCGGCACGGAAGCCCCCGGCTCAAGTGGGCTTTCTCGGTGGCGGTCCAATCGCTCCTGAAGACGAGGCGGGGCCGGTTCGGTGTTGTTCCGTCGGTTGGAGAAGCGACTGGGCCGCCCGAAGGCGCTGATGGTTGTGACCCCTCGCCTCGCGTCCACGGTGTACGGGATATGGAAGACAGGGCGGCTCTACGAAGAGGGGAGCCCGTCACTCTACGAGCGGAAG
>DAHVAA010000021.1 GCA_027314845.1 Thermoplasmata archaeon
CTTCGGCGAGCGTCGCCCAGGCGCGTTCCCTTTTGGGCAACGGTTATCCGTGGCCCCGGATGATGCGGCCGTGGCCGATCCTTCTCTCGGAGAGCGTCGGACGATCTTCCGCACGAGCGGGCTCACGGGCGTCTTCGCATTCACCCTGGTCTACGCGGCGATCGTGGTCCTCGCTCCGACGTTCGTGCTTCGAATCCCCTTGGGGTACGTCCTGCTGGTCTTCGCCCCCGGATACGCCCTCGGCGCGGCGCTGTTCGTACGTCGGCCGCTGCTACCACCCGCCGCCGAGTTCGCCGTTGCGGTAGGCCTCAGCGTTGTTTTCAACGGTCTCGTGGGGCTCCTCCTCCTGCTCGGGCGGGCGGGGCTCTCGATCGACGGCCTGCTCATCGCCGATATCTCGGCGGCTTCGGTCGGTCTCGCGGTGAAGCTCGTCGCGCGCGATGCCCCGGGTTCGGTGGGGGTCGGGGCCGCCGTCCGCCGCGAACTGCGGCTTCCCGGCGTCCGCCCCGAGTACCGAAAGACGGTGTACGTCCTGCTCGTGGCGAGCCTGATCGCCCTGGCGGGCGTCGCGTACGTCGGACTCGCCCAGCCGCCCGTGTCCCCGACGACCTCGATCGCCCTCAGCGGACCCGACGGAACGAGCTCCTCCCTTCCGAAGGTGCTCCGGGTCGGCGAGGTCGGCCTGGCGGTGGTGGCGATCACCGACGGCTACTCGGCGGGGCTCATCGCCCTGAACGTCAGCGCCACGTTCCAGGGCCAGACGGCGACGAACCTCACCGCGCTCGCCTGGGTCCTTCCGCTGGCCCTCTCGTCCCAGACGGAGAGCATCCTTCCCCTTTCGCTTACCTCCGGGGGTGAAACCTCCGTGAACGTCACTTTCGAGTTCACCCAGCCGGGCGCCTACTCGCTCGCGTTCGCCCTCCAGGCGGCCCAGGGCGCGTCGCTCCAGGTGGCCACGATCGGCGTCCAAGTGACCACCTAGCGCTTATGGTCTCCCTCCCCGTCCTCCTGCTAGCGGTGGCTCGGGTGATGCTTCAACCGATCATCATCGGAGGGCTCGCCGTCACGCTCGCCGTCGTCCGAGAGCTCAGCCCTCGCTGGCCCTCCGGCCTGCGCTGGCAGGTCTTCGACGGCCTGCTGGCCGGCCTCGTCCTGCTCCTGTTCGTCTACGTGCTCCTTCGGATCCAGACCCTGTAGCCGCGTGACGTGCGGCCCCCGCCGCGGACGCACCCCTACGGTACCGTGGTCACCTGGTAAACGGTGAACACCGGGTCCGCGAAGACGACCGAGAAGTAGCTCGGATCGTTGAACTTGGCGAGCTGCGCCGCGGGCAGGGGACCCGTTGGCTGATCGGTGCCCGCGCCGTAGAACTGGGGCGTCAGCCGGGAGTCGAAGACGTCGGTGACGACGTAGTCGCCCACATGCACGCGGCTGAAGTTGGTCGAGGCCAGGTTCGTTCCGTTAAAGAGGCTCCAGGTGTTGAACGGCATCGCGAGCCCTCCGATGCCCGAATAGACGTCGTACACGAGCAGGTCCCCCCAGACCGGCTCCGACGCGTTGAGGTGCGTTCGGGCCCACAAGCCGTCGTGGAAGTCCGCGGAGGTGATGCGCATCGGGGAGTTGACCCCGAGCAGGTTCGGAGGCTGGAACTGGTCGCGACTCAGACCGGGTACGAGGTTGCCGCCGGTGAAGACGAACAGGACGAGGACCACCGCCGCCGCCGGAGCGACCCATGCTCCCCGGGGAGGGCGGGGAGACCCTCCGGGGGCCCTGCGCGAGACCCGCACCCGCCGGTCGATCGCCGGCACCACGCCGCGCAGGAGAAACCAGGCGGCCGCGGGCGCGGCGAAGAGCAGAGAGTACTCGGTGGTGCGGATGGCGACGAACGAGTACCCGGTCGGGAAGAGGACGAACGCGATCAGGAGGATCAGCGTCGCCAGCAGCAGCGAGGTCGCGAGGTACGGCCGGGGTCGCCCCACCAGCGTCACCCTCAGCGCGAGCATCGCCAGGAGCGCCACGATCCCGAGGCTCAGGACGATCCACGCCACCTGGTACGCGGGGTAGCTGTTGCCGGCGGCCGCCGCCTTCGCCGAGAGCGCGGCGTTCCCGAGGAGCAGGAGGATGTTCTTCTCGAGGAGCGCGAGCTGAGAGAGCAGGACCGCGGCGGTGAGGAAGAAGACGTAGAGGAGGAAGACGATGAAGTAGCGCATCGCGACCACCGAGGAGCGCAGCGCCGCGAACGCCGGACGCCCCCACAGCAGGAGCGGCAGTACGGCGAGGCCGGCGAGCCAGATGCCCATGGCGTACGAGGTCAGATGGTGGCCGAGGACCACGTACGAGGAGAAGACGAGCACGAGGAGGCGGAGCGGCGTCGCCTCACCTTCCGGGGCGTAGAGCAGGAAGGTGATCGCGAGGAGGGTCAGGCCGAAGAAGAGCACGGCGAACTCCTGCTGGACGATGTCGTTGAGGGTGATCGACGGAGCCGACAGGTAGAGGACGACGCCGAGCACGCCCGCGCGTGGGCCGAGGAGCCGGCTCCCGAGCGCGAAGACGAGGGGCGGTAGGACCAGGAGGCGCAACGTCGGCAGCGTCCAAGCGAACGAACGGGTGAGCGGGATCCCGAGGAACACCGAACCCTCCGCATTGAACAGGCCGCTGCCGGGGTAGAACGAGTAGGTCACCGCTTGGCCGCTCGTGTTGGCGCCGGCGACCCAGCTCGGGTGAAGGAGCAACGAGGAGGCGAACTGGAAATTGAAGATCGCATCCTGGCCGTACAGCACCCCGTGGGGCTCGAGCAGGGGGTACAGCAAGAAGTAGAGCGCGGTCGGGACCAGGAGCAGCACGTAGGGGATCCGGTCCGCGAAGACCACGAGCAGGAACGGAACGACCGTGAGCCCGAGGCAGCCGACGAAGAAGAGACGCGAGGGCAGGAACAGGATCTCGTGCCGGCCGAGGAACTTGAAGGTGTAGATCGAGTAGGCGATTCCCAGAATCCCGACCAGGCTCGCGACCATCGCCAGCACTGCCCCGGACCCGAGCAAAGGACGGGGCGAAGCGGCGGGCGCGTTCGTTCTCTCCGTGGGAGAGAGGGTCGCGGTCTCCGCGCCCGGGGACGCGTCCGAACCTTCGGGAGACAGACTGTCCCTCATCGATCTACCGCGAACCCGGCTCCCGACAGGGGCGTTCTACTTAAACCCCCCTGCCGGCGCTCGCGTGTCGGCCGGATCGGTCCTTCCGTCGCGAGGCGGACCACGCCATTGCCCTGTGCCGGATCCTAGACCGGACTCCGCGGCTCGCCGGGCGCGGTCCCGGCTTTCGTTCGGCCGGGCGAGGTGTCGAGCGCCTGCCGGTATCCGTCGAGGGTCGCCCGGGCGGTCTTCGGCCAAGTGAACTCCGTCTCGGCCCGGAGCCGGGCGCGAGCCCCGACACGGGCCCGGAGCGCGGGATCCCGGAGCAGCCGAACCACCGCCCTCGCGAGCTGCTCGGCGGAGCCGGGTTCGACCAGGAGACCCTCCTCGTCGTCGGAGATCGCCTCCGGGATCCCCCCGACCGCGGACGCGGCGATCGGGGCCCCCGACGCCATCGCTTCGAGCACCGAGAACGGGAAGGAATCGTACAGCGACGGGGCGACCGCCACCGTGGCTTGGGCGTAGAGGGTCGGAAGGGCCTCGTCGGGAACGTACCCCAGGAATTCGAGGTGCGCCCGCAACTCCGCGGACGGCGCGAACCACTCCTCTAGCTGCGGCGGGGTCTTTCCGGTGAACTGGAACCGGACGTCCGGCACCTCTCGGACGATCTTCGGTATGGCGCCGATCAGGGTGCCGATCCCCTTCACCATCGTGAACCGGCCAACGAACAGCACGCGGGGGCCGGTCGCGGGCGAGACCGGGGCCGAGCGGCCGGCGTCCGGCCGGAACCGCTCGCAGTCCACGCCGTTGTGGATGACGCGGATTCGTTGCCGCCGGATCCCGAGGTCGACCAGGTGGTCGGCGGTGTAGCGGCAGACCGGAAAGAGCCAGCCGGGACGCCGGAGGGTCGACACTCCGCCGCGCGCAACACGGGCTCGATCGCCACCTGCCAGCGCTCCGTTACGTCGGGGCTCTGTCCGAGCGACTCGAGGATCCGAATCGCCTCCCGCTGCCCGGCGATCGTGCTGTGGACCGTGCGGACGATGGCGGTCCGGGGGAGCAACGGACCGGCCAAGAGGTCGGGCATGTGGGCGTGTTGCGTGTGGACCACGTCGAACCGCTCGGAGCGCACAAGCGCCGGAAGCCGCCGAAGGAGCTCGATCTGGAACCTCGCATTGTACAGGAAGGTGTCCCGAGCCTCGGCGATCGGATAGACCCGGGCCCGGTGGTCGACCGCCGCCTCCATCTCGGCGCGGCGGTAGACGACCGACCCCTGGCGGCGCGTGAGAGTGAGGACGGTGACGTCGGCGAGCCGGGAGAGCTCCCGGACGAGCGCGACGGAGTAGGTCCCAACTCCGCCGCGGACGGGGAGGAATTCCGGCGCCAGGAGGCACACCCGAAGCGTCTCCGTACAGTTACCTCCGGCCGCCGGCCTACCGGGTCCTGTCGATCCGGCGGCGTGCCCACCGGGGGAACGCTGCCGCGGAGGCTCGGGGGGCGGTCACGGTCTGGCCGCACACGCTATCTTGGGCCGACCTTAAGACGCATTCGAGGGGCAGCATGAAGGTCCTCTTTGTCGGGTCTCATCTCGACAAGGGTGGCGGGCAGGCGTTCCAGACTCTCCAACTCTTCCGGGAACTGCGAAAGTCGGTGGAGGGCGAGTACCTTTGCCTGCGGGCCGGGGGAACGCACACCGAGCTTCTCGAGCGCGAGGGGATACGGGTCGTAGGCACTCTGCGCATGCCGGGCGGGATCTCCGACCTTCGCTCCGCCCTCCGCGCCGAACGCGGCGACTGGGACGTGGTGCAGGTGTTCGACGTCTATTTTGGACTTCCCGCAGCGTACCTCGCGAACGCCCACCCGCGGACCGTCCTCTTCGGCATGGACCCGATCACCGAGATCGGCTGGCGGTACGGCGCCGTCGCCCGGACCGCGACGCGGGCCGGACTAAACGTGCTGATGCGCGACACGCGGCTGGTCGTCAACTCCCCCGCGCTGGCCGAGAGCTACCGCCGGTTCTCGCCGATCTTCGTCCCCAACGGCCTCGACGTCGACCGGCTCGAGGCGCTGCCGTCCCGAAAGGACGCGCGCCAACGCCTCGAGCTGGCCCCGGACGCTCGCGTCGTCCTCTGGGTCGGGAAGGTCGTGTACTCGAAGCGGATCGAGTGGCTGTTCGAGATGCTTCGGGCGCTGCCGGGGGTGCGACTGCTCGCCGTCGGGGGGTACAACGAGGAGCACTTCGGGGACCGCTACCTGCGCGAGGTGCGCTCGCGGTACCCGGACGTCCGCGACCGTGCGACGTTCACGGGGGAGGTCCCGTACTCGCGCGTCGTCGACTACCTGGCCGCGGCCGACGTCTTTGCTTTTCCGTCGCGGTTCGAGGGAATGCCGAACGCCGTCATGGAGGCCATGGCGACGGCGCTCCCCGTCGTCGCGTCGGACATACCGGCCCATCGCACGCTCGTCCGGTCGGGCGAGACCGGCTTCCTCGCCGACAGCTCGGAAGGGTTCTCGGCCAAGGTCGCAGCTCTGTTCGGGGATCCCGAACTCAGGGCCCGGCTGGGGCGACGGGCTCAGGAGTTCGTCCGTTCCGAGTACACGTTCCCTAAGGTGGCCCGCCACTACCTTGAGCTGTACCGCGAGATGAGCGCTCGTTCCTAGTCTCCGACGCCACGGGTCTCCGTCGGTTCGACCGAGGGTGCAGCCGCCGGTGCGCCGGGAGACTCGGGGCGAGGCCGCCCGACGGAGGGGAGGCGGCCGGCTTCCGGCGCCGCCGGCCCTCCGTGCGCCCGGCGGGCGGAGGGCGGCCGATCGCTGAGAAGGAGGACGTTGGTCCCGGGCGGCTCAGGCCGTGGTACTCGGGGAGAGCGACCCGCCCCACCCGCGCACGGTCCGCTCCAGGCTTCTGAGCGCGGAGGAGCTCGGAGACTCGTAGGAGAACCGGATCGAGGGCTGCGTGTTCGAGGGGCGGATGAGGCACCAGCCTTCGGGGAGCTCTACGGTGACCCCGTCGAGCCCTGGGGCGGCCCGGTCTCCCAGTCGGCGTCGGAGGGCTCGGAACGCGAGACGCGCGTCAGCGGCGCGGGGAAAGTCGACCGTCAACGTCCCGCGATGGAGTCGCCCGAACTGACGGGAGAGCGTGCTCAACCGGTCCCCTCCGAGACCGAGGGCGTGCGCGACGAGGCACGCGACCAACACGCCGTCCGAGTCCCCACCGTAGCGTCGAACGTAGTAGTGGCCCGACCGCTCAAGGGCGACCTCGGCCCCCGCGCGTCGCATCGCCTTCGTGACGAACCGTCCTCCGACCCGGGAGCGCACCGTGCGGACGTGACCCTCGAGGGCCCGGGAGACATCGACGGAAGCGACGACGGGGGAGCGCGGGTCGGCGATCGTCCGGTGGAGCAGCAACCCGATCACCTCGGGCTCGACCGGCTGGCCCCGCTCGTCGACGAACACGCATCGGTCGCCGTCCCCGTCGAAGGTGCACCCGAGATCCGACCCCGACGCCACGACCCGTGCGGAGAGCGCCGACAGCGATTCCGGTCGAGGTTCCGGAGATCCTCCGAAGAAGTCGGGAGAGAACCCGGACGTGACCTCGACCACCCGGGCCCCGAGGCGGCGCAACGCCTTCGGAGCGGCCCGGGCGGTCGCGCCGCCCCGGGTGTCGACGACGACCGAGACGCCGCTCGCAAGGTCCCGGGTCAGATGGGCGATGTACTGACCCTCGAACCCCGTGCCGGTCGGCCCGGTCGGCCGCCGTACCGGGGACCCGCTCGAGACGGGACCCGAACGAGCGGGGCTCCCGGGCGATCTCGAGGGAGAGCATCGGTAGGCCTCGGCGACCGTGCGCCACTCCCGATCGAAGAGACGGCCGGTGGGACCGAATCCTTTGAGACCGACGTAGCCCACCGCGTTGTGGGACGGGGTCACCGAGAGGCCGAACCTCTTCCAGCGTCGGGCGAGGAACGCGACCTCGGGGGTCGGCACGATTCCCAGAAGATCGACCCGGCTCCCTTCCACGCGGATCCCGCGGCCGAGCTCGCGAGCGAAGCGGTCTGATTCACGCCGAGTGTCCCGGCCGAGATGGAATGGTCCGGTAAGCGCTCGAGAGAGCGCCCGGCCCAGCCGACGCGCGACCTCGGGGCCCACCTCCCGCGGGTAGCGGCCCCGGATGTCGTAGCCGCGAAAGATCTCCTCCCAGCTCCCTCGGGTGACGGGCGGTGGTCCCACGCGGGCGCCAGTGAACTCGGCTACCTAAAGTCCCGGTCCGACGGGACCGGCGGGCGGGCACGGGGAACCCGGGGTCCCGTCGGTGGGCGCGCCAGCCTTATTCGCCGGGACGCCTCGGCGGGGAGATGCGGATCGCCGTCACAGGCTCGTCGGGCCAGATCGGCGGTCGCCTCGTCGCCGCGCTCGCGAGATCCCACACGGTCGAGGGGTTCGACCTGCGTCCGGGCCCCCGGTCCCAAGTGCTGGACGTAGCCTCTCCCGACACCGTCACCGCGCTTCAAAGGTTCGACGTCATCTACCATCTCGCCGCGGCGATCTCCGTCCCGGAGAGCGTCGCGCAGCCGCCGCTGTACGTCCGGTCGAACATTGTCGGTACCGTCAACGTGTTCGAGGCCGCGCGAAAGGGGGACGGCCGCGTCGTCTTCGTCTCGAGCGCGGCCGTGTACGGAGAACCCCACACGTCGCCGATCCCCGAGACCCATCCGACGGATCCGACGAGCCCGTACGGTCTCACGAAGCTGGCGGGCGAGGAGTTCGCGAAGCTGTTCCACCGGCTCTACGGGCTCGACGTGTCGATCGTCCGCCCGTTCAACATCTACTCGGAGGACCTCAAACCGGACAACCCCTACGCCGGCGTGATCGCGATCTTCCTGCGGAACGCCCGCAGCGGCCGGGCGCTCGAGGTGCACGGCGACGGGGGCCAGACGCGCGACTTCGTTCACGTGTCGGATGTCGTTCGGTTCCTCGAGATCCTCTCCGCCCGGAGGGGGAGCGGGGAGGCCTACAACTGCGGCACGGGAACGGTGACCTCGATCCTCGACCTGGCGGGGATGGTAGGGCGTCGGTTCGACTCCCGGATCCCGATCGTGCACGGTCCCCCCCGAACCGGGGATATCCGTCACGGCATCGCCGACATCTCGAAGGCCCGGAGCCTCGGGTACCGGCCCGAGGTTCGGTTGTCGGACTGGATCCAAACGACGCCCCTGACCGCGTTCGACTGACCGGTCGACACCGTCCCGGCCGTTTCCCTCGCGCGGGCCTCGGGGACGAGAGCGCCGGAGGGCCGCGAACTGTCGGGCGGGCGCACGACCCGAGCCGGCCCGGGTCAACCGAGCTGCCGAACGAGGGCGCGAACCTTCCGTCGGAGCTGGTCGCGTGCAATCCGGCGGTCGGTCGAGTTCTGAGGGTCCCGGATGTCAGTCCAGTAGGCGACCTTTCGCGAACGGGTCACGTACTTGGGCAGCAGTGCGCGGACCTGTCCGGGAGTCATGACGACGATCACGCGGTCGGCCTCGTCGACCATGCGCTCTCGCAGCTGCTTGCGCCGGTATCCGTCCATGCGGATGTTCACCTGCGCCATTTTCTCGGCGATCTGCCAGGGGACGGGGTATCCTACCTTCCCCCGGCGGGACGTTCGGACACCGGCGCTGGTCGCCTTGTGTTTGTGCGAGAAATGCTCGAAGAACGCTTCGGCCATCTGGCTTCGGGCGGCGTTGCTCTTGCAGACAAACAGTACCTTCACGAGCGTTGGTCCGCCTCGACCCGAGGTCCGGCCGCACGGGCTCCGCCGTCCGGTGGACGCACCGACGTCGGGCCGCCCGGTCGGCCCTACCATGATCGACGCCGCTACATATCCTCCGCGACGCGGACCTTCGCACCGTTCGAGGTCGTCGGCGTTCGCAAGGTCTATCATCGGCCGCGGGCTTCGGAACTCGAGTGGCGACACCATCATGTTGACCGGGTGCCCCGGGGGCGGGCGAGGAGAAGGGCGGCGCTCCGGGGCGGGCCGAATCCCCCCGGCGACCGGAGGGTCTCGGACCCCCGGAGCGTCCGTCGGCCGCCGGACCCGCGACCCCGGGGACCGAAGCCCGGAGGCTCGCCCCGTGCGTCGAGACTCCCGAAGGACCTTTCGATGAACGTCCTCGTCACCGGCGCCGGCGGAGCGGCGGGCGTGTGCGTGATCAAGGACCTCCGGGCCCGCCACCGGGTGGTCGCCACCGACGTCGACCCCCTAGCGGCGGGGCTCTACCTCGCCGACCGCGCCTACCTGACGCGACCCGCGGACGATCCGGGAATGGTAGCGGAGCTCGTCCGCATCGGCCGAAAGGAGCGGGTCAACGTCCTCCTTCCCACCGTTCAAGAAGAACTGATCGCCGTCGCCCGAGCGCGTCGGACGTTCGAGCGGGCCGGCATCGTCCCGGTCGTCTCGGGCGAGGAGGCGCTGCGGATCGCGTCCGACAAGCTCCGGACGTACTCGTTCTTCCGGTCGAAGGAGTTCTGTCCCAAGGTCTACGACCCCGCGCGGCCGCAGTACCCGGCGGTCGTCAAGCCGCTCCGGACGCGGGGCGGACGGGGCTTCCGAATCTGCAACAACCGAGACGAGGTGCGGCTGGCCCTCGCCAGCAATCGCCGCTCGTTCGGGGAGTCGGTGGTCATGGAGTACGTGGCCGGCACGGAGTATTCGGTCTACGGGATCTCCGACCGGGAGGGGAAGCCGACGGTGGCGGTTCCCGTACGTCGGGTCCAGGCCGTCGGCGAATCGAAGAAGGCGGAAGTCGTCGGCGACCCGAGAGTTCAGGAGGTCGCGAACGAGGTCGCCTCCGCGCTCAAGCTCGTCGGACCTTGGAACGTCCAGCTCATGCGCTCGAAGGACCGTCTCGTGCTCATCGAAGTGAACCCGCGATTCGCCGGGACGACGTCGCTCGTCGTCGCGGCCGGCGTCGACCTTCCCGAGCTGGCCATCAAGCTCGCCCTCGGTCGGCGGATCTCCCCGCGCGAACTCGAGTTCCGCGACGGGCTCTTCATGACCCGGTACAACGAGGAGATCTTCCTCACTCCGGGTCAAGTGGTCGCGAGAAGACACCGAGCTCGACCGGGGCGTCCCGAGCGGCCCGGCCCATCCGCCCGACGCTGACGGGCTCGAGAACGCGGTGTCGCGAACGACGTGGGGGCGGCCCGCCCTCGCGTCCGGCCCTCACCGCACGGAGCGGAAGAGGGCGAACGCCTCGAAGGCCCGGCCGGTCCGGTGCAGGCGCAAGGCGAAGTATCGGGCCTGGGCGTCGACGAGCGACGGGTCGAGATACGGCCGGTCGGCCTGCGACGCGAACCGGGCGAGCGCCCGCTGCTTGACGGGAAGGCTCTCCGTGATGTCGTAGAAGACGTCGGGGCGGAAGTGGACGGAGGACGGGGTCTCGTACAGGAGCATCTCCCCGGTATGGGCCACCGACGCTGCGACGATCCCGTGGGTCGCTCCGTGGTCCTGGTGCGTGTCGTCCCCGTACGGGGCGAACACGGTGGAGGCGTTGTGACGCTTGATCGCGTCGCGAACTCGGCCGACCGACTCCGCGTCCTGCACGAGGCGGCCATCGGGAAACCGGAGGAACTCGACGGTGGCTCCGATCAGCTCCGCGCTCTCTCGGGCCTCCCGTTCCCGGTCCACCGGGGATCCCCGGACCGCGCCCGAGGTCATCACGACGATCACCACCGGCTCGTGGGAGGCGAGTCGGGCAAGCGTGCCGAAGCACCCGATCTCGACGTCGTCCGGGTGAGGGCCGACCGCGAGGACCGTCACGGGCCGTGACCCCCGTCCGACCGCGGCGGACGGCGGTCGTACGTTCGCGAGTCGCTCGGACGTCGAGACGCCACGGGCCGTCGCCTCGAGACCGCGACCCGGTCGGACGGGGGTCGACTTCGAGGAGGGCAGGGACGGACTCCGGTCCCCGGCGACGCGACCTGCCGTGGCCTCGCGCTTCGCCCGTTCTCGGACATCAGGACGTACTCGTCGTCGTGCCCCCGTTCAGCCGGTTCCCCCTTATCATCCCTCCCCCGCCGTCGGTCCGCCCGCAAGGACACCGTTACCGGGGCCGTCCGAAAGTCCAACGTGGCGCGTACGGGGCGACCCCTCCGGCGCGGGGCGCCTTGTCGGGACGGTCCCCTCGACCGGCGCGCCTCCCGCCGCCGGTCGCCGTCGGGAACCGGCCCCGGAGCCCGAACGATCCCCTCGGGCCCCCGGTCCCCCGTCGGTCGCGGTACGGCCCAACCAAACGAGCGCGGAACGGCCGTTCCTTTCGTCCCGAGCGAATACGTGTATATGCGTTTTGGTGCGCATCGTTCGAAACACGTATGTATGCGCATCATGATGATTACGATCAATGGGTTCTCGATTCCCCATCTCGTCGAGACCTCCGTCGCTCTATCGTCTCGGCGGGGTCGTCGTCGTCCTCGCCCTCGTCGCCCTGAGCGGCTCCGCTGCCGGGGGAGCGGCCTCGGGAGCGGCTCCCGGGACCCTCGCGCCGGTCGCCCCCACGCTTCCTACCCCGATCCAGCACGTCTTCGAGATCCTGATGGAGAACCAGGCCGTGAACCAGATCTACGGCCCCCAACCCTACGAGACGCAGCTCGCCAAGACGTACGCGTGGGGCGGGGACGCCGTCACGAGCGCGCACCACGTCGGCTACTACGCCCTCTGCCACCCGTCCGCACCCAACTACCTCGGCCTCACCTCGGGACAGACCCTGCAGTGCGGTTCCGACGGCTACAAGACCTACTCCGTCAACAATCTCGGCAACCTGCTGCAATCCACCGGGACTTCTTGGGTCGCCTACGAGGAGAGTGCCACCCAGCCGTGCCAGACGACGAACAGCGGCAATTACGTCGTCCGACACAACCCGTTCACGTACTACACCGACCTCGGGGGCAGCACCGCCGGATCGGTCTGCTCCGCCCACGACCTGCCCATCGCCAACCTCACTCAAGACTACCCCTACTCGTCCACACCGCCGGCGTTCACCTACATTGTCCCGAACATCATCGACGACGCCCACTCCTCGTCGGCGGCGGTCGGCGACGCCTGGCTCAAGTCGTTCGTTCCCAAGCTGATGGCCGAAAGCTGGTTCTCGAGTTCGGTGATCTTCATCACCTACGATGAGGCCGCCGGGACGAACTCCGGTGGCGGATACCTCGGCCTGTCCGGCGGCCCCGTCTATACCGTTGCGGTGAGCCCCTATTCCCAGGGGATCGGAGCCCTGACCACGAACGCCTCCCACTACAACCTCCTCTCCACGATCGAGTGGCTGCTCGGGCTGCCGCCGACCGGAACGGGCAACGACGGCACCTCGAACTTCCCTGCTCTGCACGCGCTCTTCAACTTCGGAAGCACCCCGCCCGGTGGGTCCTACTCCGCGACGTTCACGGAGCGCGGGCTGCCGTCCGGGTCCTCCTGGTCCGTCACCCTCAACGGTGCCGTTCGCTCCTCCTCTTCGTCGTCCCTCTCCTTCTCCGAGCCCAACGGCTCCTACTCCTTCTCCGTCCTCTCTCCCACTCCCGCCACCGCCCACGTCCGCTACGTTGCCTCCCCCGCCTCCGGCTCCCTCGTCGTGAACGGCGCCAACGTCTCCACTTCGGTCTCCTACTCCCCTCAGTTCTACCTCAGCGTCGTCGCGTCTCCCACCGGCGCCGGGACCGTCTCCCCGACCCACGGCTGGTATGCCCCGGGCACCTCCGTCTCCCTCCTCGCCTCTCCCGCCTCCGCCCACTCCTTCTCCGACTGGGTCGGCCTCGGCAACGGCAGCTACAACGGCTCCGCCAACCCCGTCTCGATCACCCTCCAGGGACCCGTCAACGAGACCGCCGTCTTCGCCTCCACCTCCGCCAGCCCCGTCCCGGTCACCTTCACCGAGTCCGGCCTCCCGCTCGGCACTCCCTGGAACGTCAGCCTCAACGGCCAGTGGGCCTCCTCCT
>DAHVAA010000220.1 GCA_027314845.1 Thermoplasmata archaeon
CGCGCGCGGTGCTCGCCGAGCTCCCCGATCGACGGGCCCACGTCTTCAACCTCGGGCACGGGGTGCTTCCCGAGACCGCCCCGGAGGCGGTGCGGGAGCTCGTCGAGTTCGTTCATGCGAACGGACGGCCGCCCGCGTCCGCCGGACCGAGCCCGGGGGCGCGGCCGCGAGGGCCGGCCTCCCCCTCGGAGGGAAGTTAATGCGGGAGGAGCGATAGGCTCCTCGCCGACGTTCCCGATATCCCGCGGGCGCGAGCGCGGCCGCCGGAAGTTCGGACCCGGCCGGCGGATCGCACCGTGGGGATTCCTCCCGACCCGCACGGGACCTCGCCCCGAGCCGGGGCGGAACGGCCGGCCCGTCCGGCCCTTCGTCGGGTGCTACGGACCCGCCACGCCGTCGCGCTCTACGTGAGCTCGGTGCTCGGGTCGGGGATCCTCGTCCTGCCGGGGCTCGCGGCCGGCATCGCCGGGCCGGCGTCGCTCCTCGCGTGGGGACTGCTCGCGGTCGCGAGCCTCCCGTTCGCCTTGACGTTCGCGGCGCTCTCCGCCCGTCGTCCCGAAGCCGGCGGGATCTACGGTTTTGTGCGAGAGGCGTT
>DAHVAA010000221.1 GCA_027314845.1 Thermoplasmata archaeon
CGAGGAGGGAGGACGCCCGGCGTTCCACCCGAGGATGCTCCTCAAGGTCGTCCTCTACGGCTACTGTGTCGGGGTCGCGAGCTCGCGCAAGCTCGAGAAGGCGACCTACGAGGACGTGGCGACCCGGTGGCTCGCCACCGACCAGCATCCGCACTTCACGACCCTGGCCCGCTTCCGTCAGAAGTGCCTGCCCCTCATGGACGGCCTGTTCCACCAGGTCCTCGAGCTTTGCCGAGAGGTGGGCTTGGTGAAGCTCGGTCGGGTGGCGCTGGACGGGACCAAGATCAAGGCGAGCGCCTCGAAACACAAGTCGAAGAGCTATCGGAAGATTGTCGAGGAGGAACAGGACCTTCGCGCAGTGGCCCGACGCATTGTCCGCGAGGCGGAGGAGGTCGACACGGAAGAGGATCGGCTCTACGGTCCCGAGAACAACCCGTACATGAACCCCCTCCCGTCAGACTGGAAGGAGCGACTGAAGCAGCTGCGCGAGGCGCGCAAGGCGATCGAGGAGCGGGAGCGGAAGAAGGGCAAGCCCGCCCCCGAGGCGAAGACCCAGTACAACTTCACGGACCCCGACTCGCGCAT
>DAHVAA010000222.1:0-294 GCA_027314845.1 Thermoplasmata archaeon
CGTACGCCTTCCAGCGCTTGGTGAGCAGCCGGGTGTACCAGACGGCCTCGGGCGTGGCGTAGGAGATCCCGTCGGCCTCGAAGGAGGCTTCCCGGGTCAGGAAGCCGAAGAACTCCTCGCCCGTCTTCCCTCCCGAGAACGTGACGGGGTTGATGATGTCGAGCGGCACCCCGCCCACCGAGCGGACGCGGAAGCGGGCGACCTGGTCGTTCTCCCAGTCGAACACGAGGTCGGGGTCGTTCCGCAGGCGGGTGACCGTATCGTGGTAGTCCGCCGTCGCCACCATCACGTCGA
>DAHVAA010000222.1:302-581 GCA_027314845.1 Thermoplasmata archaeon
CGCGTGGTGGTCGCCGCCCGACGCGCGACGGCCTGGCCGCCGACCACGACGTACCGGATCCCCTGGGCCCGCAGGATCGTGTCGACCTTCTCGATCTCGGGCTCGGTCATGCGGCCTCCGACGCCGAGGGATTGTTCCGTTCGATCCACCGAAGCTCATCACGAGGAAGGGACGGTCCGACCTTCGGGAGGGCCGGCACGAACTCCTGCAGCCGAACCTTGGTCGCCGCTCGTTCGAGACCCTCGTTACTGATACGGCGGTAGAGCTCGTTCGGGTCGA
>DAHVAA010000223.1:0-253 GCA_027314845.1 Thermoplasmata archaeon
GATCGACAGCATCAACCATCATCCCGCGAGGGCGGGGTGGGCCCCCGGGTTCGGCGGGGCGTGCCTGCACACGATCCTCGTCGACCCTCGAGATCCCCGGCGCCTGTACGTCGGGATGTCCTCGGTGGGTACGTTCCGGTCGGACGACGGCGGGCAGAGCTGGAAACCGACGAACAAGGGGGTCGAGGCACCGTTCCTTCCGGACAAGCACCCCGAGACCGGGCAGTGCGTCCACCACGTGGCCGCGGACGCC
>DAHVAA010000223.1:263-569 GCA_027314845.1 Thermoplasmata archaeon
TCGGCAGGACCACGGCGGGATGTACGTCTCGCACGACCGGATGGAGAAGTGGACGCGGATCGGAAAGCCGCTCGGCGACGACTTCGGGTTCGGGGTGGCGTCCCCTCCCTCGGCCCCGGGGCGGGCGTACTTCGTCCGGCTCGACGGACGCGCCCGGGTGACCGGAGAAGGGCACTTCCAGGTCCACGAGTGGAACGACCGGACCCGGAAGTGGCGCAAGCTCGTCGCGCCGAAGGCCTTCCCCGGCCATTTCGGGGTTCAGCGGGAGGGGATCTCGACCGACAACCTCTCCCCCGCGGGGATCTA
>DAHVAA010000224.1:0-312 GCA_027314845.1 Thermoplasmata archaeon
GCGCCGGCGAAGAGGACGGGCCAGCGCCCACGGCGGTCGGCCACGTACCCCGAGACGAGGACTGTCGAGAACTCTCCGAACGGGGCCAGTGCGCTGACGAGGCCGGCGACCCCGACGTTGTTCGCCGAGATCCCGACCGAGGCACCCGTGATGTAGGCGGCGAAGACTACGACCGTGATCCCGAATGCGAAGCGGACGAAGAACGTCGCGACCAGGACTGCGTCGAGCTCCCTCCACGGGTCGGGGGATTGCGGACCTGCCGACATGGGCGCCCGCTCAGCCGACCCGGGGCGTGCGCTCGATGAGCTCAAT
>DAHVAA010000224.1:322-560 GCA_027314845.1 Thermoplasmata archaeon
ACGTCGTCGGGGTCGAGGAGGAACGCAAGGCGGGAGGTTCCCCCGGCGAGGCGGAACGGCTCCTTCGCGACCCGGGCCCCCCAGGACCGCGCGGCCGCGAGGAAGGCGTCCATGTCGGGGACCTCGAAGGCGAGGTGGTCGAGCTGCTCTCCGGGCTCGATCGTCTCTCGCCCCTCCCAGTGGGTCAGCTCGACCTGCGCCCCACTCTCCGGATCCCGGACGAATGCAATCTCTGCGT
>DAHVAA010000225.1:0-260 GCA_027314845.1 Thermoplasmata archaeon
CGGGTCCGGGCCGGCCCGAACCCGCGATGGCGGGCGGCGGGGCACCCCCCGGGACGAACCCGGGCGGACGCGACGCTCCCCGCATCGGGCCGACGGAGCGCGCTATTGCTGACCGATAGACTTGCGGGTAGGGTCGAGGGAAGTCCTTTCGGACCTCCCCCGCCACTTCAAACCGGACGTGCAGATTGCCCGCATCCGGCTTTCTCGACCTCAAGGGGACCACCCGGTGAGTACGGCGTAGGGAACTCGCAGGCCCAATC
>DAHVAA010000225.1:306-556 GCA_027314845.1 Thermoplasmata archaeon
GCCGGCACCCCCCTATCGGTATGCGCCGGTGGAATCCGGCGCCCCGAACACGGTCGATTACCCATTCTCCCAATCCCCAGATGGCCGGGTCCTTCCGAGCGAGCCGGAAGTAGTTCGTCCACCCGCGAATCACGGGCATCACTCTCGCGATCACCTCGTTCAGGGGACGGGTATCGTGCCGCAACGTCAGGGAGCGCACCTTCTCTCGAAACTTCCGCACCGACCGCTCCGATGGACTTCGCCTTCGGTC
>DAHVAA010000226.1 GCA_027314845.1 Thermoplasmata archaeon
TACCGCATTCAGGGCGAGGTCCCGACGCTGATCAATCCCCGGCCGGGCTGCCGGTTCGCTCCCCGATGTCCGTTCGTCCAGGACCGGTGTCGGTCCGAGGACCCGGCCCTGCGCCCGGTCGAAGGCTACCCCGGACGCGTGGTGGCCTGCCACCGCGCGGAGGAGGTCGGCCCGATCCCGGCGGAAACCCTCCTCACCGGTCCGGAGCCGGGCGCCGGGACGACCCTGCCCCTTCCGCGGGCGTGATCCGGGCGTCGGGGGCGAGGAGCCCCCGACGGGGTCCGGTCGATCGGTTCAGCTCGCCCACTGCGTGTTGAAGTAGAACGCGAACGGCTCCGCGCTCGCCATCGGGTTCTGGATCACCCCGTTCAGGTAGACGCTCGAGACCGCGACCGAGGTCGGAACGATCAGCCATGCGTTGGTGTAGTTGTTGTACATCATGCTGGTCATCTCGGAGTAGTACTTCGTCAGCAGCGTCGAGTTCGAGGTGCTGGCCGCCTCGATCACGAGGTTGTCCATCGTGGAGTTCGCGTAGCCGGACATGCACATGTTCGC
>DAHVAA010000227.1:0-271 GCA_027314845.1 Thermoplasmata archaeon
CGAGATCCGGGGCGTCGATCTGGAGCGTGATCCCCGGAACCTCCAGGATCGCGCGATACTCCTTCGCGAGCTCGGCGCTGAGCCCGTTGAGGTAGTCGGCATGGGTCGGATAGACCTCGGGGTTGTTCGGGTAGAAGATCGTGATCACGCCCGGGGACGGGGCGGGCAGGAAGACCCCCGCGGCCCCTTCCTCTCGGGCGAGCCGGACGGCATCCGCCGCGGCCCGCTTCGCCGCCGACGCGTCGCGGTAGCGAAGGGGGGCCACGATCTT
>DAHVAA010000227.1:281-548 GCA_027314845.1 Thermoplasmata archaeon
GAGAACGCGTCGCGCGTGGCGCCGAGCTGGGCGGCCAGCGCGGGGTTCGACTCGGCCATCTCCGCGATCAGCTCCGGGGAGAACGGCATCGCTACCCGCTCGCTCTTCGAGAACCCGTCGAACCGGTTCGGCAGGAAGGTGGTGTAGCCCGTGACGCGCTGCTCGCCCGGGGAGACCTGGTCGAGGCCGTGCCCGGCTCCGTCCGGGTGGAGCTGATCCCGGATCGCCTGGCGTTCGGCGGCCAGGTAGACCGCTTCGTCCTCGGGT
>DAHVAA010000228.1 GCA_027314845.1 Thermoplasmata archaeon
GCGCTCGACTACACCGACGGCGCCACCGAAGCGGCCTGGAAGTACGTCCTCATCGCATCCATGGGCTTGGGTGTCGCCCTGCTGGCGACCATCATCATGTACTACGCGGGCTCGACTGTCTTCGGCTCGGCCTACGACCTGTCCTACGGCCGGCTCCTGAGCGGGGCGGCGCACTTCCCGGCCAATGCCGTGCGTCTGTCCTATCTCCTGGCCGTGCTGGGTTTCGGCACCAAGATGGGTCTGGTTCCGGTCCATACCTGGCTGCCCGACGCCCATTCGGAGGCCCCCACCCCGGTCTCCGCCCTGCTGTCGGGGTCTCTGCTGGCCACCAGCTTCTACGCCATCCTGCGCTACTACCAGATCGCCACGCGGGCGGTCGGTTCGACGTTCCCCCGGGATGTGCTGCTCGGCTTCGGCATCGCCTCCTTGCTGTTGGCTGCCGTGTATCTGGCCTCCCAGCGGGACCTCAAGAGGTTGCTGGCCTACTCGTCCATCGAGCACATGGGCATTCTGGCCATCGGGATGAGCATCTCCGCGCCCGTGG
>DAHVAA010000229.1 GCA_027314845.1 Thermoplasmata archaeon
GTTGCGCAGCGCCTGGATGCCGCCGGCGGTGGCGCACGCGCCGAGGCTCACCAGGTGCGAGGAGCGGCGCCGGACCGTGCGAATGCGCTCGGCGTCGCGCGGCGTGCTGATCGAGCCCTCGACCAGCGACAGATCATAATGTCCGCGCATCGGCCGGCTGGACGCCTCGGGGAAGTAGGCGATCTCGATCGCCTCGCCGAGTGCGAGCAGCTCCGGCTCGCAATCGAGCAGGCTCAGCTGGCAGCCGTCGCAGGAGGCGAATTTCCACACCGCCAGACGCGCTCTGTCGCCGCGATGGCGCATCAAAGCTCCCGCACCCGCAGCGGCTCGCGCAGCCGGTCATAGCGGATGACCGGGCCGTCACGGCAGATGAACAGACCGCCGAACTGGCAGTGGCCGCAGCTGCCGATGCCGCATTTCATGCTGCGCTCCAGGGACAGGTAGATCGCCTCGCTCGCAACGCCCGCCGTGCCGAGCGCCTCGGCCGCGAAGCGCATCATGATTTCCGGTCCGCAGATCAGAGCAAGGGTA
>DAHVAA010000022.1 GCA_027314845.1 Thermoplasmata archaeon
GTTATCTATCGAACCGGGCTCGTGCGCACGGAGGGAGCCGTGACCGAGCGCCTGTTGGGGCAGCCGATCGCCGACCGGACCAACGCGGCGAGCCGTGCCACGGTCGCCGCGCGGGCCGACCGGGTGCCGCCCCCCTCGCTCGTCAGCGTGCACCGTGGAGTCGAGAGCCCCTTCCGCTTCTACCTCAAGCGCCAGGCCAAGGCGGCGCGGGAGGTAGGGCTGGCGTTCCGCGACCTCGCGCTGGAGGCCGGAGCCGGCCCCGCCGACCTGCTTAGGCAGCTGCGCGCGCTGGACGCGGACCCGAGCGTTCACGCGGTCCTGCTCGAGCACCCGCTTCCGAGCCCGTTCGACTTCTATGCGGCGGTGGCTGCCCTCCGGCCCGAGAAGGACGTGGACGGGGTGGGTCCGGAGAACCTGGGGCGCCTGGTCGCCCAGCGCCCGATCCACGTCCCGGCGGTGGCGCGGGCGGCGGTCTCGATCGCGCAACATTACCGAGTGCCGCTCTCGGGGGAGCGCGTCGTCGTGCTCGGCCGGTCGGAGACAGTGGGGCTTCCGATCGCGCTCCTGCTCGTAGGCCGGGCCGAAGGCATCCACGCGACGGTCACGGTCGCGCACTCTCGGACCCGGGAATTGGAGCGGGTCCTTGCTCCGGCCCGGACGATCTTCTCTTGCGTCGGTCAACCGGGGCTTCTGAACCGGGCCAACGTCCCCGAGGGGGCCCATGTCATCGACGTCGGGCTGTCGAGCATTCCCGACCCCGATCGTCCCGGCTCGGTCCGGGCCGTGGGAGACGCCGACGCCGTAAGCCTCGAGGGCTGGGCCGGCTCGCTCACTCCCGTCCCGGGAGGCGTCGGGCCGGTGACCGTCGCCGAGCTCATGGCGAACTGCGTGCGCGCCTGGCAACGGGCGGTGGGAACGGGGGGACCAACCTGACCCCGGCCCCCGCGTCCGGCCGCGCCCGGGCTCGCTCGCGCGTCGACCCGCTCTACTGCCGTGATTGCCCCATGTGGTACGGGGCGGAGAACGAGGGCTGGGGGCCCTGCTCGATCAAGAACCGGCGGGGCGACGTCCGCTATCTCACGTTCGGCGGGCACCTCTGTGACGAGGGCTACGTTCCGCCCGCCACAACCCCGACCTTGGCGAGCGCGGCGGAGTTGAGCGGGGCGCGCTCGACCTCGAGCGCGTCCGCGGTCGGATACACTTCCACTTCGAAGGCGGGCCAGGGCAAGCGTCGGGCGACGTCGCGCAATGCGTCCGCGGCGAGCTCGACGCGCCGCCGACCGACGTCCAGTCGGTAATCGTCGGGGCGGAGCTGAACGCGTCGCGCGACCCGTGCCGCCCACCGAGGGAGGTCCTGGGCGTCGGTCGCCTCGACCACCCCGAAGACGATGGTCCCGTCGGTGGTGCGGTCGGCGAAATCCGGTGCGGTCCGCTCGGCTCGCCGCAGGAGCCGCTGGCGAAGCTGGACGCTATCTTTGAAGCGCGAGGAGCAGTAATGGACCGGGATCGTCAGGTGGCTCTCGCGCACCACCCGTTCGGCGACCGCCCGACTCCCCTTCACGCCCCAGCCGTTCTCGGGGTCGCCACGGTACCCCCGCCCGGCCATCTCCCGCTCGTTCGTCTCTGAGAACTCGAGCTCGTTCAGGTTCACGAAGTCGACCCCGATACACTCGAGGGCCCGCAGGAGACGGACCAGCTCCGCCTCCTTGTCGGGGAGGACGGGGATCTCGACCCCCCGACGGATCCCCCAGCCCGGCGCGGCCTCGAGCACCGCCCGGTACGCGCCCCCTTCCGAGGAGAGCGGACCCCAGAGATAGTGCGGGATGTGGAGGCGGAACTCGTCGAGGCCGGCGGCGGCCAGCTGCTGCAGCTTCGCCGCGTTCGGCTCGTGGGTGTAGAGGTGGATGTTGTGCGCCCGGCCGAACGTGCCCTTCAGGAGTCGGACGTAATGCTCGACGCGGTCGACGACGCCCAGGGGGTCTCCGCCCGTGATCCCGGTTCCGGACGCGCCGATCGCCCGCGCTTCCTCGACCACATCGCGGTCCTCGAGCACGCGCCGCTCGTTCGCGTAGACCACGTCCTTCTGGTTGCGAGTCGGGGATACCGGGCAGTAGAAGCAGCGGAACCGGCAGACCCCCGTCACGAAGAGGACCATCTTCCGGCCCTCCGTGCATTGGACGCACGCGGGCGAGAGCTCTCCTCGGTGGCTGGACGCCATCGGCAGGAGGTGGAGGCCGTTCGGGTCCATTTGGGTCGAAGGAGGTGGTCCCGCTCGTAAAAGCGTTGCTCGGCGGCCCGGTGGGGGCGACCCGGGCTCCACCGGACGGGCGACGCGCGGTTCCCGTGGTGGTCGAACGCCACCTAGTGCGGTGAAGGCAGGGATGAGGGGCAGGCTCAAATCCCCCGCCCGATTCGCCGACCTCACTTTCGGAGGCGTCACGGCGATGGAGATGCAACCGGGTCAGATGGCGTACGACCGCGCGAGCACCGTCTTCTCGCCCGACGGGCGGCTTTTCCAGGTGGAGTACGCCCTCCAGGCGATCCAGATGGGGGGGACGGCGGTCGCCGTCACCTACGACACCGGGATCGTCTTCGTCGCCTTCCGCAACCTCCCCGTGAGCTCGCTCGCGGAAGCCGGCTCGATCGAGAAGAGCTTCGCGATCGACGCCGGGCTCGGCTGCGTGACGGCCGGCCTCATCGCGGATTCGCGGGTGCTCGTCGAGTTCCTGCGGGTCGAGGCGCAACGCCACCGGCTCACGTACGGCGAGTCGGCTCCGTTCTCGTTGCTCGCGCATGGCCTTGGTACTCTGCTTCAGCAGTACACCCAGTTCGGCGGGACCCGACCGTTCGCCGTCTCGCTCCTATTGGGCGGCTTCAACGGCACGTCGCCGGGCCTCGTGGAGCTTGACCCGAGCGGAGCAACGATCGGATGGAAGGCCTATGCGATCGGCCGAAACCGTCGGGCGGTCGCCGACTACCTTGAGGAGAAGGTCCCGGAGCACCTGAACGAGGAGTCCGCGTTCAAGCTCGCCGTCCAGGCTGTCGCCGAGGGCTCTCCGACGCCGTTCGCTCCCGAAGCGCTGGATGTCGCGATCCTTGAGCCCGAGACCGAGCTGCGGCGCCTGCCGGCCGCGGAGGTCGCTCGACGGGTCCAAGGCCTTCCCTTCATCGGCACCCCCGAGAAGCGGTCGGCCAGCCGGTAAGCCCTGATCCCGAGCCCCCGTGGGGGTTCGAACACTTCTAAGGGCACGTCGGCCTGACGGGGCATGCCCACCACCCTGGTCCGCTCGGCCGCCCAGGCCCGCGAGCTCGTCGCGTACAACCGAGCCGTCTTTGACCGCTTCCTACGACGTATCGCCCGACTTCCCGGACGCGCCGCGTTCTCCGAACGCGAGATCGGCCATCACTCACTGTTCGGGACCCTCGTCCACGTCCTGAACGTCCACGAGGCCTGGCTCGTCTACATCGTTCCCGGCCGCACGCGGGAGCTCACGCGGCGGTTCACCGAGCCGGACCGGCATCCGTCCGACTGGCCCGGCCTGCGCGCGTACTCCCGCCAGGTCTGGGAGGGGATCGACGGGACCGTCCGCACTCTCGCGGACGCGGACTTCGGGCGAACCGTGCGGGCACCCTGGATGCCGGGGCTCTACACCGTAGGGGACGCGTTCCTTCAGACGACGATGGAAGAGGCGCACCACATCGGGGAGGTCATTGGTGCCCTCTGGCAGGACGATGTCGCCTCGACCCGGATGACCTGGATCGAGCTCAATCGAGGGACGGGTCCTCGCCGTCGGTCACCGGGCGCCGGGCGCGTGTCGTCGCCCCCCCGGGGTCGCTAGGCGCTCGCGCGAACTCCTCGCGGAGCCGCATCCGCCGACGGGTCCGGTGGTAGGTCACAGCGAACCGGTGCGCCTCGTCGCGGACCGCGCGCAAAAGGAGCATCGGCGGAGCGTTCGGGTTCGGCCTCAGGGGCTCCGACCGGTCCGCTAGATAGAGCTCCTCCTCCCGCTTCGCCAGCCCGACCGTGGGGACCCGGTCCGCGAGCCCGAGGGCGGCGAGACTGGAGAGGGCCGACGAGAGCTGGCCCGCTCCGCCGTCGATCAGCAGGAGGTCGGGCATCACCTCCGCTTCCGCGAGCCGACGGAGGTAGCGGCGGCGGACGACCTCGGCGACCATCGCGAAATCGTTCGTCCCTTCGACCGAGCGGATGCGGAAGCGGCGGTACTCCGACCGCACGGCGACGCCCCGTTCGAAGACGACCAGCGAACCGACCGCTTCGGAGCCCTGGAAGATCGAGATGTCGATCCCCTCGATGCGGTTGGGGATCGTCGGCAGCGTGAGCAGGGTCTGAAGCGCGAGCAGCACCTCGCGGGGCGCGGCCCGGGGAACGACCTGGTCGACCGTCGCCCGAGCGAGTCGCTCGGCGAGCCGGGCGATGCCCGCGTAACGGCCCGTCGGCCGGAACTCGACCTCGATCCCCCGGTAGCCGAACAGCTCGTCCAGCGTCGCGTCGATACCGGCCGGGCGCGGGCCGGCGACGAGGATGCGGCCAGGAAGCTCGAACTGGTCCCCGTAGTACTGGGTCAGGAAGTGGCGGAGGACCTCGCCGGGTTCGGGGACGTCGTCCGGCGGGATCGTGACGAGGTGAGGTTCCGTCTGGTGGACCTCTCCGTCCTCGACCCGAACGAGCCCGACGGCGACACGGAGCGTCGCGGCGTCGGTGGGGTAGGCGAGGGCGAGCACGTCGACGCGCCCCGCCCCCCGCCCGATGACCGACTGGCGCTCCCGCAGCGCCCCGAGCCCCTGGAGGGCGTCCCGGAGCAGCGCCGCCCGTTCGAACTCCTCCCGCCCGGCCGCTCGGCGCATCTCCTCCTCCACCGCCGGCCGGACGAGCGCCGTCTTGCCGCGGAGGATGTCGACCGCCTGGTCGATGCGACCGCGGTACTCCTCGCGGCCGATCGCGTTGATGCACGGACCGCTACAGACCTTGAGGTGGTAGTACAGGCACGCCTCCTTCGGGAGCCGCACGCACCGGCGCAACTGGAAGAGGTCGCCGAGAAGGCGCTCGACCCCCCGGGCCTCCCGGGCGCTCGTGTAGGGGCCGAACAAGAGGACCCCGGCACGCCGGCGGGGTCGACGGACGAGTACGACCCGGGGGACCTCCTCGCCGACGGTGACGGCCAGGTAGGGGTAGCTCTTGTCGTCCTTCAGGAGGACGTTGAGCGGCGGCTGGTACTGCTTGACCAGGCTCGCCTCGAGGAGCAGGGCCTCCCGCTCGCTCGCCGTGGGTACGAACTCGACGCTCGCGCTCTGGGCGAGGATCGACCCGTCCTTCTCGATCCGCGCCCTCAGATGGTCGAGCACCCGGCGGCGCAGGCTGCGCGCCTTGCCGACGTAGACGACCTCCCCCGTCGCGGACCGAAAGAGGTAGACGCCCGGCACGTCCGGTCCGGGGCGGTACCCTTCCCGGGTCGCCGCCGCGAGCTGGCTCGCCGGGACGAACGGGGAGAGCGCGCCGGGGCGCTCGTCGCTCATGAGCGGCGGCGGCGCACGACGGCCAGTGCGGGCCTCAGATGTGGGGCCAGGAAACGACCGGTGTGCGACGCCGAGGTCCGCGCCACCTCTTCGGGGGTCCCGGCGGCGATCACCCGACCGCCCGCGTCGCCGCCTTCCGGGCCGAGGTCGATGAGCCAGTCGGCCGACTTCAGCACGTCGAGATTGTGCTCGATCACGACGACCGAGTTCCCGCCGGCGCGCAGCCGGAAGAGTACCTGGAGCAGCCGGTCCACATCGGCGAAGTGGAGCCCCGTCGTGGGCTCGTCCAGGAGGTACAGGGTCTTGCCGGTCGGTGGCTTCGCGAGCTCGAAGGCGATCTTGATCCGCTGGGCCTCGCCTCCCGAGAGCGTGGTCGCGCTCTGTCCGAGCCGAATGTAGCCGAGCCCTACGTCGCGCAAGAGCGCGAGCCGGCTCGCGATCCGCCGCTGGTTCGAAAAGAAGCCGAGCGCCTCCTCGACCGTCATGTCGAGAACGTCGGCGATCGTCTTTCCCTTGAACGTGACCTCGAGGGTCTCCGCGTTGAAGCGGCGGCCGCGGCACTCCTCGCACGTCACGTAGACGTCGGGAAGGAAATGCATCTCGTAGCGGAGCACCCCGTCCCCTTCGCACGCCTCGCAGCGGCCGCCCGCGACGTTGAAGCTGAACCGGCCGGGCGCGAACCCCCGCGCCTTGGCCTCCGGGAGGCTCGCGAACAGCTCGCGCACCGGGGTCATGATCCCCGTGTAGGTCGCGGGATTGGACCGCGGCGTGCGGCCGATCGGCGACTGGTCGATGAAGAGCGCCCGGTCGACCTGGTCGATCCCCTCGATGTAGTCGTGGCGCCCCGGGGTCGCGCGGCCGACACCGAGGTGACGCTGGACCGCCTTGTACAGGATCTCCTCGAGGACCGTCGACTTTCCGCTCCCCGAGACGCCCGATAGCGCGACGAACAGGCCGAGCGGCAGGCGAATGTCGTCCCCCTTCAGGTTTCGCTCGCGGGGCCCGTGGATGGTCAGGAACCGCTGGCCCGGCCGCGCGCGCTGCTCGGGGACCGGTATCGTGCGACGGCCGGAGAGGAACTCCGCGGTGAGCGAACGCGGCGCGCCACCGATGCGAGCGGGCGGGCCGGAATAGAGGACCTCGCCGCCATGGACCCCGGCGCCCGGTCCGAGGTCGACCAGCCAGTCGGACTCGCACATCGTCATCTCATCGTGCTCGACCACGAGCAACGTGTTCCCGACGTCGCGCAGGGCCTTCAGGGTCGAGAGCAGCCGCGCGTGGTCGCGGGGGTGCAGCCCGATCGACGGCTCGTCCAGGATGTAGAGGACTCCGACGAGCCCCGAGCCGATCTGGGTGGCGAGCGCGATCCGCTCCGACTCCCCGCCCGAGAGCGTTCCCGAGCCGCGGTCGAGCGTCAGGTAGGTGAGCCCGACGTTTTCGAGAAAGCCGATGCGCGCGCGGATCTCCTTGACGACCTGGCCGCCGATCTGCTCGTCGCGTTCGAGGAGCTTCAGCGAACGGAAGAACCTCGCCGCGTCCGTGACGGTCATCGCGGCGACGTCGGCGATCGAGCAGCCCTCGACCGTCACCGCGAGGCTCGCCGGCTTCAACCGCCGTCCCCGGCACGAACGGCACGGCACGAACGACATGAACCCGAGGTAGTACTCCTTCGCCCCCTCGCTCTTCGTGGCCTTCCATCGCCGCTCGATCGCGTTGACGAGACCCTCTCGCAGCCATCCGGAGCCCCACCACCATTCCGCCGCGCCTCCGGCGGGCCCCCCGACCTCCCGGCTGGAGCCGTACATCATCGCCTTCCAGCCTTCGGCGCTCAGCTCGCGGACGGGCCGGCGGGGGTCGTAGCCGAACGCCTTGCCGAACCGCGCGAGCGAGCCGGCGCTCGGCGTGAGCCCCCAGACGGCGATCGACTTGCCGAGCGGTTTCTCCTTGTCCGGGATGATCCGGTCGGGCTCGGCGTGAAGCGTGGCACCGATCCCGAGACACTCGGGACAGGCGCCCATCGGGTTGTTGAACGAGAACATCCGGGGGGTGAGCTCCTCGACCGAAAACCCGCACGTCGGGCAGGCGCGGCGGCTCGAGAACGTCTCGCGAACGTTCCCGGGCCGGCGCAGCACGACGAGCCCGTCGCCCAGCTCGCGGGCAAGCGCGAGGGACTCCGCAAGCCGGCTCGCTTCCGCTTCCCCCACCTCGAGGCTGTCGACCACCACCTCGATGGTGTGCTTCTTGTTCTTCTCCAGCCGCACCTCGGCACCGGGCAGGCGGACCTCGACCCCGTCGACCACGTACCGCCGATACCCCGACTTCCGCAGGCGCTCGAGCACGTCCCGATGCTCGCCCTTCTTGCCTCGGACGACCGGGGCGAGGAGGTCGACCCTCTCGTCGCGGGCTCGAGCTCCGATCGCCTCGGCGATACGGTCGATCGACTGGGGCGCGATCTCCTCTCCGTCGTTCGGGCAGTGGGCGACGCCGATGCGAGCGAACAACAGCCGCAGGTAGTCGTAGATCTCCGTCACGGTACCCACGGTCGACCGGGGGTTGCGGCTCCCCGAGCGCTGCTCGATCGCAATGGACGGCGAGAGGCCCTCGATCGCGTCGACGTCCGGCTTGTCCAGCTGGCCGAGGAACTGGCGCGCGTAGGAAGAGAGGCTCTCGATGTAGCGACGCTGGCCCTCCGCGTAGAGCGTGTCGAAGGCCAGGGACGACTTGCCCGAGCCGCTCACCCCCGTAATGACGATGAACTTCCCTCGGGGAAGTTCGAGGCTGACGTTCTTCAGGTTGTGCTGGCGGGCGCCGCGGATGCGGATAACCTCGGACGGTTCGGGCATCGCTCCTCCGGTCGGGCTCAGGCGGGCAGGAGCGCGCGCACCGTCTCAGTGAGCCGGTCGAGGACGTGGGCCTGGACCCGCGCCCCCAGCTCGCGCGAGGCCGGTCGGGTATCGCCCATGACGCTCTCGGGCCACTCGGTCGGGGTCGGCGAGCCCGGTACGAACGGGCTGTGATGGTTTGCGACCACGGGGCGTTCGTCCGTGACCGTCTCCGGGGCGAGCGCCAGCACGCGCGAGGTCTCGAGGAGCCCCGCGTGGCCGTCGGTAGGCGGCGACTCCTTCCCCCGCAGCTCGTAGACGAAGTCGTAGTCGGAGAGGACGACGATCCGTGCCTCGGGATGCGACCGGGCCACGTGGTCGGCCGCTTCCCGAAGCGCGGCCATATGGCCGCGCTCGGCGTGGCCCGACAGGACGAGCAGGCGACGGACCCCGGAGCGAGCGAGCTCCGCCAAGATGCCCGCGACGTGCGTCTCGAGCTCGGCCATGGAGAGGGAAACCGTCCCCGGGAAGCGGCGAGCCCCGGGAGCGGAACCGTAGGCGACCGACGGGGCGACGAGCCCGTCAACCCGCTCGGCGAGGGCGAGGGCGGTCGCCTCCGCCTGGATCTGGTCGGAACCGAGCGGGAGGTGCGGCCCGTGCGCCTCGAGCGCACCGACCGGGAGGATCACGAGCGGGTTCGTGGCGAGCCGGCGCTCAAACGCCCGCGAGCTGATCTCGAGCAGGCGACGCTGGGACTCTCCCATGGGCGAAAAATCACGGGTCGAAGATATTTAACGCGGGCCGGGGGGCCGGGAAACGGTGTTCCCCGGGCGCGGAGGAGGGACGCTCTTAGGTCGTCGCGGCCTTTTCGTCAGTTTCGCCGGCGACTACGGCGAGGTCGGCTCCGTACCGGCCGCCGCGGTGGAACTGGGGCCCGGCGCCACCTTCTTCCGGCGTCGGGGGGACGGGACCGATTCCTCCGGCCCGGGCGCGATCGCCGGTGGAGTGGAGGACGCGGCTTCGGCCGGAGGGCGGGCCTTGCGTTTCGGGGCCGCCTTGCGGGGCCGCTTCGCGGGAGCTTTCGCGGCGGCCTCCTTGACCTCCTTCACCTCCTTCACCCGGGTCGGGCAGGCCGGATTGATGCACAGGGTCCAGGGGGGTCGGCCCGCCTCGATCGCGGTCACGACCGGAGCGCGGCAGACCGGGCACGGCGGCTGGTCCTTCTCGAGCTTGCCCCGCTGGGGAAGGGGATAGGTGACCCGGCAGGTGGGATAGCCCGAGCAGCCGACGAACCGCTTGCCGGCGAAGGAGTATCGGATATGGAGCGGGCTCCCGCAGCTCGGGCATACCCCGATGCGGAACGCCTTGTGATGCTCCGCGCACTCCGGATTGATGCAGTAGAGGTCGGGTCGCTGGCCGCGGAAGACGATCTTCACCCTCGGCACCTTGCAGGTGCCGCAGAGGAACTCGGGGGCCGGCTCGATAAAGCCGGCCGACGGGAGCGCGTAGGTAGCGGTGCACGATGCCGGATTGTTGACGCACTGGACCCACCGGGCTCCCCGCGGGCTACGGGCGAGACGGAGCGCGCCGCCGCACTTCACGCACGGGCCGACGAAGTGTTGCTTGTCCAGCGCCCCGGTCAGCGTCTCCTTCACCCCCACCTGGTTCGCGACCAGGAGCTGATGGGCCTCCCGCAGCATCTCGCGGGATTCGGCCAGGACCTCGGTCTTCGGTTTCTTCGATTCGGCGACCCGGCCCATGTCCTCTTCGAGGCGGTGGGTCATCTCGGGGCGCGTGATCAGGGGGGCGTGCGCCCGCAGGGCCTCGGTGACCGCGATCCCCGTGGACGTCGGCTCGAGCTGTCGCTGCGTGACGTAGCGCCGGTCGAACAGCTTCTGGAGCACGTCATGGCGGGTGCTCTTGGTCCCGAGCCCGAGCCGCTCCATCTCCTGGATGAGCGAGCCTTGCGTGTACCGGCGGGGCGGGCGGGTCTGCTCCTCGACGAGCTTGACCTCGCGGACCGCGACCGTTTCACCGACCGTGAGGACCGGCATCGGCACGTCCTCGGGCTGGGAGTACGGGTAGACCCGGTACCATCCGGGGTCGGTCACCCGGTGGCCCTTCCCCTCGAACCGCTCCCCCCGGACCTCGACCGCGGTGGTCCGCGCCCATCCGGTCGCATCCGGGGCGAGCGTAGCGAGGAAGCGCCGGACGACCAGCTCGTAGACCCGCGCGTGGTCGGGTCGGAGCTTCTTCGGGTCGACCGCTCCGGTCGGGTAGATCGGCGGGTGGTCGGTCGTCTCGGTGCGACCCCGGGTCGGTCGGAAGGAGGGCTGGGCGAGGACGAACTCCGCCGCCTCGGCGAACGGACCGTCGCGGAACTTCTCGGCGAGCGAGCGCAGTCCGAGGCCGCGCGGGTAAACGGTGTTGTCCGTGCGGGGGTAGCTGATGAGTCCCTGGGTGTAGAGGTCCTCGGCGATCCGCATCACGGTCGCGGCCCCGAGGCCGAGCCGCGTCGCCTCGGCGACGAAGAGCGTGGTCGAGAACGGCACGGGGGGACGTCGTCGGGTCGCTTCCTCGGAGAATTCGCGCACCACCCCGTCCGTCGCGTCCTTCACCCGTTGGTGGACCCGCTCGGCGTCGTCCTTCTTCTCCCAGATCCCGTGCGCGTGAGCGAGGTGGAACGTCTCCTCCCCCTTCGCCCCGGTCGCGACCTGCTCGTAGAACGGCGTGGGCGTGAACTCCTTGATCGTCTGGTCGCGCTCGACCAGCAGCGCGAGGGTCGGCGTCTGGACCCGGCCGGCGGAGAGGAAGCTGCGCCCCCGCTGGCCCGCCGTGAGCGAGAGGTACCGGGTCAGGAGGGCGCCCCAGACGAGGTCGATCTCCTGCCGCGCCTCGGCGGCCTCCGCCAGGGCGCGGTCGAGGTGTTCGAGGTGCAGGAAGCTCTGCTCGATCGCCTCCCGGGTGAGGGCACTGTATCGGGCGCGGGCGACCTCGATGGTCGGGTGGACCTTCTGGAGCAGCTCGAGGCACTCGAGCCCGATGAGCTCCCCCTCGCGGTCGAAGTCGGTCGCGATGATCACCCGGTCGAAACCCCGGACGATGTGTTGGAGGGTGGTCACGATCCCGGTCTCCGTGACGCGCTTGTGCGGGGGGGTGTCGATCAGGTCGGTGAGGTGCTCGAGCGACCACTCGGCGAGCTCCCGAGGGTAATCGAGCTCCACGATGTGCCCGCGGAGACCGACGACCGCGAACGGCCCTTCCGGGCGTTCGAACTCGAAGACCGGCGTCCCCTCGATACGGGAGCGCTTCATCCGACCGTCCGAGAGGACGATCGCGATGCGCAGCGCCGTGTTGAACTTCTCCGCGATGACGAGCGATCGGGTCACGACTCCCTTAGCAGGCGGCGCGCGGTAGATAAACTGCCGGGACCGGCGGGCGTCGTCCGGCCGCTCGAACGTGGGCGCGCGCGTTCGGCCACGGGGGTCCGACGGCCTCGCGCGTCCGGGCGCGGACCCGCGCCGCGCCCGGCGCGTTCGACCGCGGCCCTCCCCTCATCCTTTATACATCGCCACCGGTCGGGGTCGCCGGCGCCGCGGTAACTCAGTTTGGGAGAGTGCAAGACTGAAGATCTTGAAGCCGCCGGTTCAAGCCCGGCCCGCGGCATCCTGACGGTCCCGCCCGCCCTCTCGGCAGCGCGGGGCCGTCCCTCGACTCATTCCGCCCGTTCGTTAGAACACCGTCATCGTGCCGGCCATGTAGCCGACCTCGCCCATCGGCACGCCCGTGAACCCGTCGGCGCCGCAGGGGTCAAGGCACATCCAGTTGAAGGCGCCCGTCTGGTTTAGCCAGAGGGTGAACGTGACGGTCGACTGGGCCGGGCTCAGGACGTTGATGTGCAGCGCGGGGATGGAGAAGGTGTGGGCCACCGCGGTCCAGCTGACCTCGGAGACCGACGCGCTCCCGTTGATTGATTCCACGTTCCCCTGAGTGCCGGTCACGTTGCAGGCGCACCCCGGCCAGGCGGCGGGGAGGTCGTGATCGTTGATGGTGACGAGCACCTGGCCGCGCGGGACCGAGAAGTTGGCCGGCGAGTACTGCGGCATCCCGGTGCTCGCGTTGATCGCGATCGTCAGATTGAGGTAGCTCACCGTGGCGGGGACGACCGCGGCGGCCCCCTGGTTCCCTTCGGCCGCGACCGCAAAGCCCCCAACGAAGACCACCAGCACCGCGAGCACGAGTGCGACGGCTCCGAACCAGTCCGAATCCCGCATGTTGGAGCTTCAGCGGGGGTACGGGGGTGATATCCCCGGCGTCAAGCGGGGTTGACGCCCGCCGCGGCCCGGGCCGGTCTCCGAAACCTTTCTTGCCCCCGAGACCTGCCGCGTAGGGATGGCGGACGCGCGTCGGTTCACCCGGCTGCGGGGCTCTATGTCGTGCCCGACGACGGGATGTGCCTCTCGACCTTCCTGGTCGTGCGACCGCCCGGCCGGGACCGCGAGGTCCTCCTAGGTCGGGTCGACCCCGATGCCCCGTGGTTCGACCTCGCCGCCCTGGAGCCGGACCGTGTCAAGCGGATCGGTTCCCGGTGGATGCTCCCGTCAAGCCAGCTCCTCTTCTTCGAGTCGCCGGACGAATCGGCGGCCCGGATC
>DAHVAA010000230.1 GCA_027314845.1 Thermoplasmata archaeon
TGCCGCGCGCACCCTCCGCGTCCGGGATCCCGGCGCCGGGCAGCCCGATCACCGGACCGTCGTACCCCTCCGTGCCGGCGCCGATGGGCCTCGCCGACTTTGGCCAGGGGGCGCACGGCCCCTATGAGTACAACTCCACCTCGTTTGCGGCGACCCTCAATCTTACCAGCTTCACCGACTACAACCCCGGCTACAGCGGCTGGGGGGCCGGCCCCGACTGGATGACATTCCAGTTGAACACGGTCACCGTGAACACCTCCTACCCCGGAGCCACGAACGGTTCCTTCTGGATCCAGAACGTCGTCCACTTCAACGGAACGAGCCTCCAGTTCGAGGACAACATCTGGAACTTCTCGAGCCGGGCGGCGTGCTTGGGCGCCGGAACGCTGCTGTCCTACTTCGGCCAGCAGTCCGGATGCTTCTACTACGTGTACGGCCCGACGTTCCAAGTGACGTACCCGATGGTGATGACGCTCTACAACACTCTCACGATCTTCAACGACAGCGGGCGGATGGTCCCGGGGGTCT
>DAHVAA010000231.1 GCA_027314845.1 Thermoplasmata archaeon
GGCAACATTATTCCATTGATGGCGACCGGCGTCGCGTGGTCCGGAGCAAATCTCTATGCCTCAACCTACGGGGAAGGCGTTCTTCGGGTCCCCATTGAAACCGTGGCCCCGCAACTTTACTCGGTGACGTTCACGGAGACGGGTCTTCCCTCGGGGACGAGCTGGCAGGTCTGGTTGAACTCGACGGACGGGGGGTCGGACTACCATGCATCGGGTACGACGGCGAACTTGACGCTCCAGGCGGCGAACGGGAGCTACGCGTATGCGGTGACGACGGCGAACAAGGGGTATTACGCGCACCCGGCGACGGGGCTGACGGCGAGCGTGAACGGAGTCCCGGTGACGGAGTCGGTGACGTTCAGTGCGTTCACGTATACGGTGACGTTCACGGAGACGGGGCTACCGTCGGGAACAAGCCGGACGGTGACGCTGAACGGAGTGCCGCAGAGTTCTACCGGGAGCACCCTCACGTTCATGGAACCGAACGGGAGCTATACCTATTCGATCGCGGACATCGCGGGC
>DAHVAA010000232.1 GCA_027314845.1 Thermoplasmata archaeon
GCGATGGCCGAGCGGCTCGAGCGCCGCCGGGTCGAAGGCCGGCGCGGCGAGAAGGTCGACGAAGATCCCCTTGAGGGTGGCCGGCTCGGTCCCCCCGAACGGGCGGTTGACCGCGATCGCGCAGCCGTACCGGGCCACGGGGTCCGTCGCGATCGCCTGGGCGAGCGCCTCCGTCAGCGTCGGGGCGGTCGCCACGCCGCACGGGGTCGCGTGCTTCACCACCGCGGCCGCGGGTTCGTCGAACTCGCTCACGATCCCGAGGGCGGTATCGACGTCGAGGAGGTTCGTGTAAGAGAGCGCGTCTCCCTTCACGACGGCGAACGGCGCGGCGCGGAGGCCGGCATCGACCGGGCTGATGGTATCGTAGGTGGCCGCCCGCTGGTGCGGGTTCTCGCCATAGCGGAGCACCTGCGCACGGGTCCACACCGCGGCCGTGACGTCCGGCCAGCCGGTCTCTTCGGCCGTGGGGTCCGGGGCGTAGCTCGAGGCGAACCAGGACGCGACCGCCGCGTCATAGGCCG
>DAHVAA010000233.1 GCA_027314845.1 Thermoplasmata archaeon
GTTCCCGGTGCGACTTCCAGTCGATCTGCCCGGAGTTCCGGGCGGTGCCGACCGCGGACGGACGTCGTCTCCGCGAGCTCGTCGACCGGTTCGACGGCCTGCGGCGGGAGGAACGTCGGCTCGAGTCCGACCTCAAGCTGACCGCCGAAGCGCTGCACCGGGCCGCCGAGGACCTCGGCGTCCACCGAGTCCCCGGCTCCCAATCGGTCGCGGTCCGGCGCCGCGAAGAGAGCTGGCAGTACTCGCTCGACGCGGTCCGCGCGGTCCTCGAGCGCTCGGGGCTCGCCCACCGGCTCGCCGCCGGTAGCCAAGAAGAGGTACGGGCGCTCGTCCGCGACCGTTCGCTCGACCCCGAGGTGCGCCGACAGCTGGCCGAGCTCGGGGCCCGCCGGGTCAAGTGGTACTGGGAGCTCGACGAGACCGCGCCGCCCGAGTGACGCCGTCGGGGCGCGCAAAGGCTATGACGGTCGCCCGGTACTTCCCCGTATGGGTATCTCTCTCGCTTCCCCGAGCCGCCTC
>DAHVAA010000234.1 GCA_027314845.1 Thermoplasmata archaeon
GTTTCTCGTCCGCCATCGTCGGACCCCCGACCGGCTGGTGGAGACCCGGGAGTTCTACCGGACCCTGGCGGGGCTCCACTTCGGCTTCGTCTCCCAGCCGCACCCGCGCGGATTCGGCGACGCGGTCCTCCGCGCCGAGGCGGCCGTCGGTCCCCACCCGTTCCTCCTGCATGCCGGCGACGGAGTGCTCCTGGAGCGCCACCGCGGCGAAGCGCTCCGCCGGATGGTCGCCCTGCGGGAGGCCGAGGAGGTCGCCGACGCCCGGAGGTACGGGGTCATCGAAGGGGCGCCGGACGGACGGGTCGGCCCGTTCGCCCGCTGGCGCGTCACCGCGATGGCCGAAAAGCCGTCCCACCCCCGCTCGCACTGGGCCGCCACGGCGGTCTACGTCTTCGCCCCCCGCCTCTTTTCCGCGTTGCACGCCGTCCAGCGGGCCGACCGTCCCCGGGAACTGGAGCTCACCGAGGGGATCCGGAGGATCCTCGCGGACGGCGGCCGGGTCGCCGCCCTCGTCCTC
>DAHVAA010000235.1 GCA_027314845.1 Thermoplasmata archaeon
CCAGTCGAGGTCGCGCGTGATCGGCGTCGGGTGGAGTCCCTCGGCCAGGAAGTTCTCCGCGACCTTCCGCGTGCCGGGCCGCCACTCGGGGTGGCGCTGCAGGTAGGCGGCGATCGCCGGCTGGAGCCGGTCGAGCTCGAGATAGAACTGCTCGGTCGGCCGGAACTCCGCGGCGGTGCCGCAGAGCGCGCAGCGGGGATCGCCGAGCTCCTTCGCCTCCAGCGGCCGGCCGCACCGGTCGCACTCGTCCCCGCGCGCGGTCGGCGACCCGCAATGCGGGCAGGTGCCCACGAGGTAGCGGTCGGGCAGGAATCGGCCGTGGTGCGGGCAGAACGCCCCGTCGGTCGTCCGGCGCTGCACGTACCCCCGCTCCAGGAGCGCGAGGAAGATCTCCTGGGCGGTCCGCTCGTGGAGCGGGGTCCGGGTCGTCGTGAACACGTCGAACGAGATCCCGAGGCGCTCGAACGCCTCCCGGTTTAGGAGGTGGAACCGCTCGGTGAGCTCGGCCGGCGAG
>DAHVAA010000236.1 GCA_027314845.1 Thermoplasmata archaeon
GTGCACTTTCAAGCCTCCCGGAGGCGTCTCTGGCCGAGCGGAATGAATGTGAACGGCTGGGAGAGGCCGTGGATCGGGCAGAACGAGATCCCGAGGGTCTCGTTGCGCCGGATCGGCTGGCGGCAGGTCGAGCAGACGACGAGAACGGGCGCCAGCTCGGGCCCCGTTGGGGGGTCCTTCCCAAGTCCCGCCCCGAGCTGACCTGACGCGAGTGCCCGCACCTCTCGTGCGTGGATGGACGGGGACAGCGAGTAGGCGACGGCCCGCGAGGGGGTGACGGCCGAGTCGGAGGGCCCGGCCGCTCCCCTTGCCTCACTCCGCGTCCCGTTCTGAACGGGCCCCGCGGGCGGCGAGGAGCGTGAAAAAAAGGGGGAATGGGTTGTCCTACTCTCGGGCGATGGCAGCCGCAGCGAGAGCAGCTTCGAAGCGAACTCCTGGTTCAGCTCCCTGAGGTCCCCGTGGCCCAGCGGGCATGGCGGCGCGCGAGCACCAAAGGTACAACTCCCTGAC
>DAHVAA010000237.1 GCA_027314845.1 Thermoplasmata archaeon
GCCGTCCGATCCGCCGGACGCAGTCGAAGGTCATCCCGTAGGACGCTCGGGCTCGCCGTCGTCCAGGCGGCGCTCGATCTCCGTCCCCACGCTCTCCGCGAGCCGGCGGGCCCAGCCGTAGAGGCCCTCGACGTGCACGACCTCCCCGCGGAGCACGCGGGCGAGCCGCCGCCGCGTGTCGAGATCGAGCTCGACCCGCTCCGCCCGCAGGAACTCCTCGAGGCGGTGCGCGAGGTGCCCCCCCTCGGTCAGCACGACGATCCGGCGGGCCCGGCTGCGCAGGTGCTGGGCGGTCTCCCCGAGCGAGCGGCCGGCGTGGAGGACCGTCACCGGTCCCGCGACGCCCAGGCGGTGCACGGACCGCCGGTCCCGCTCCCCCTCGACGACGACGATCGTCCCCGGGACGGCGGTGTCGGTGCGCAGGCGCTGCCAGAGCGTCGCGAAGGCGTCGAGCAGCTCGGCCGACTCCCCTCCTCCGCGCATCGACTCCCGTGGGGCGGGGCCCGGA
>DAHVAA010000238.1 GCA_027314845.1 Thermoplasmata archaeon
GCTTGATACTCGCCCGTGTGGATCTACCTGGCGCCCACGGGCCCGCGCGGGTCGCTTCGTCACCGGGGCAGGCCCGAGCGCCGTCCCAGTCGTGGGCGCACACCACAGCCCCTAAACCACACATGCACTACCGTAGCGGACGCGCCAGTATCGTTGTCAAGATAGTAGAACAACGCATCCAGTGGATGATTCGATGGACCGATGGGATTGTAAAAGTTGCAGCTCACCGTCCAACCGAGATTTGTCGAGACCGACGTTGAGTAGCTGAGTCTAAGCGTGACGTCTCCGCTCAGACCGGCCCATTTTTTTGGAACGGACCGCGACGCATCCGCCTCCGAGGCCCGGGTGGATGTGCCTTGCCTGAAGATGCCGTTTCCCCGTGTTCCCCTTCAGAGGGATGTCATGTATTCAAACAAAATTGAGAATTAATGGACACGGGGGGATTTGAACCCCCGACCTCTGCTTTGCGAAAGCAGCGATCTTCCGCTGATCTACGTGCCCACGG
>DAHVAA010000239.1 GCA_027314845.1 Thermoplasmata archaeon
GAGCCAGATCGCTATCCGAAGCTCGCGATTTACGACCTATCGGAAAGTGAACGTGACTCTCTGGTCAAGCTGCTCGATTACATCTGGAGTTGGACATCTGCCGGACATCATCGCGTCGCCGGAGTGGATGGGAAGTTCACGGATGAACAAGCCAAGATGGCAATCGACGCCGGCTCGCTAGGAGCCTGTAGCATTACGCACCCGTCGCCCTGACGGCGGATCGACCGACGGTACTATAGCCGGCCGTGTCCACCGGTGGGCAAACCCGCCGAGAAAGAGCCGGTCTTCCGCCGATACGATCCGAAGCAGACGCTGATCCTCCCGCCCGATCTCAACGAGTGGCTTCCTCCGAACCACCTCGCCCGCATCGTCGCCCAAGTGGTCGACAACGACCTCGACCTCGCCCCTCTCGTGGCGAGCTACGAGAACGAGGAGGGAGGACGCCCGGCGTTCCACCCGAGGATGCTCCTCAAGGTCGTCCTCTACGGCTACTGTGTCGGGGTCG
>DAHVAA010000023.1 GCA_027314845.1 Thermoplasmata archaeon
CCTTCCCCCGTTCTCCCCGCTACCCTCGGTGAACTTCCCGGAGTGGGGCAACATGCTCGCGGTCGGAACGTGCGAGGGACTGCCGTACGTCACCGGGGACAACTACTGGTGGATGTACCTCTTCCCGCTCCTCGCGATCGTCGGGCTCTGCTTCGGGATCGCGCTCGTCTGCGATGGGCTCGAGCGGCGACGCGGCTCCGCCTTCGTGTGAGCGCGGAGCGCTCTTCTTCGCCCTCCGATCGCGCGACCCGGGCGAGGGCTCGTCACCGCGCAGAGTAAACAGTCCTTATCAGGGCCGGGACGCCTTGCGCGGTCGCATGGCGAGCCTCACGGGGGAGGGCCCCTCGCGACGTTCGGGCTGGCGGCTTTCGCGCTATGGGCTCTACGTCATCCGCCGATTCCTGCTTGTCCCGGCCCAGCTGCTCTTCGTCCTCGTGATCCTCTACCTCGCGCTCTACGAGCCCGGGAACCTCCGGGCCGGGCAGAACCTCGGCTTCACGGGCTTCGCCAACGGGTTCGCGACGATGGTGGTCAACGACTTCACGGGGAACTGGGGGACTTCGACCTTCCAGCAATACCCCGGCGTACCCTGGGTCCAGCTCTACGCGCTCCTCCTTCCGAACTCCGTCGAGCTCGGCGCGATCGCGCTCACGATCTCCGCCGCGATCGCCTACCCCGTCAGCATGGTCGTCGGCTGGAGCCGGCGACGACCCGTCGACCTCGCCGCCCGGTTCGCGAGCCTGTTCGGCACCTTCCTTCCCGTGATGGTCGCCGGTTCGGTCGTCATCTCGCTGCTCTTTTTCTGGTTCCTCGGACAGTTCGGAGACCTTCCGGACGGTGGGGTCATCCCGACGACCCTCTGGCTCATCCAGTACTACGGCAACCTCCCGTCGTGGATCGTCTACGGAAGCATCACGCAGCCGACCGGCCTCCCGCTGGTCGACGGCGTGATCCACCAGGCATGGAAGTTCGAGGAGATCACGCTCCTCAAAACGCTCGTTCAAGCGTCGCTCATCGCCGTCGTCTACGTCACGATCTTCCTTCGGCACGCCCGTTCGGTGGTGCTCGCCGCCAGTGAGGAACCTTACCTCATTGCCGCCCGGGCCCGAGGGATTCGCGAACGTACCCTTCTCTGGCGCCACACCGCCCGCCGGGTCCGACCGACGTTCCTGCTCGTCTTCGCCCTGACGCTCCCCGCCTACCTCGGCACGCAGTTCGCGATCGAGGCGGCCTTCCTCGACCGGGGGATCGGCTACCTGACCCTGATGACGCTCACGGGCCAGGGCGGGGGCGGCCTTCCGGCGCTCCAGGCGATGATGTTCATGGTCGCCCTCCTGATCCTGCTCTGGTTGTTCGTGGTCGACATCATCGCGCGCCGGCTCGACCCGCGCGAAGTGACGGCGAACTGAGATGGGACCGCCCCCGCGTTCTCCCGCTCGGATCGACCGGGACGTTCGAAGCAGCTGGGCGGAGCAGCTGGGGCGACGGCCGCTCGGCGCCGAGACATGGGCCGGGCTCGTACTGCTCGGGGCGTATCTCGTCGTGGGCCTGAGCGCGCTCGTCGTCTTCCGCGGCTCGCTCGAGCAGCTGTCGACTCACGGCTCGTGGATCCCGGCCTTCCAGGTCTACGGGCCCTCGTTCGGCCACCCCTTCGGGATCCTCCCGGGTCTCGGGGTCGACCTCTTCACCGCCATCTGGCAGGCGACTCCCTGGGACCTCGCCATCGTCAGCGGCATCCTCGCCCTCGACGCCCTCCTCGGCTGGATGCTCGGTGCCCTCGCCGGTATGCACGAAGGCGGCCTCCTCGACAGCGCCGTCACCTTCGTCGGTGACTCCGTCGGCGCCATCCCCTCCTTCTTCCTCGTCATCGTCGTCTTCGCCGGGGTCGCCACCCTCGACCCCAACTCCCCCGGCCTCGGTCTCTTCGTCCTCCTCTTCGGCCTCATCATCTGGCCCACCACCGCCCGCACCACCCGCGAACGCGCCCGCCTCGTCGCCCGCGAGCCCTACCTCGAGGCCGCCCGCGCCTCCGGCGCCGGCCCCACCCACCTCTACTTCCGCCACGTCCTCCCCAACTCCCTCTCCCCCCTCCTCGCCCAGATCCCCATCGACCTCGCTCCGATCTTCTTCGTCCTCACGGTCTTCCCCTGGTTCTGGGACTGCGCGAGCGGGCCGCACTCCGGCCTCGGAGCGTACTGGCTGGTCGCCGGCCTTCCCCCGTTCTCCCCGCTACCCTCGGTGAACTTCCCGGAGTGGGGCAACATGCTCGCGGTCGGAACGTGCGAGGGACTGCCGTACGTCACCGGGGACAACTACTGGTGGATGTACCTCTTCCCGCTCCTCGCGATCGTCGGGCTCTGCTTCGGGATCGCGCTCGTCTGCGATGGGCTCGAGCGGAGGATGTCGCACCGTCCGAGATAGGGCGTTCCGTCGACGCAGGGAGGACCTCGGTGGCTGAGACATATTTATATAGAAGTGCAATTTTTCCATTCGTGGTGATTGTATGCTTCAGGGTACCCCAATCCTTGTCCTGAGGGAAGGAACCGAGCGAGACCGCGGAAAGAGCGCCACGTCGACCAACATCGCCGCCGCCCGAGCGATCGCGGACGCCGTCCGGACGACTCTCGGACCCCGAGGGATGGACAAGATGCTGGTCGATTCGATGGGCGATATCACCATCACGAACGACGGCGTCACGATCCTGAAGGAGATGGACGTCGAGCACCCGGCCGCCAAGATGCTGGTCGAGGTCGCGAAGACCCAGGACCAGCAATGCGGTGATGGGACGACGACCGCGGTCGTGCTCGCGGGCGAGCTCCTGAAGCGCTCGGAGAATCTCCTCGAACAGAACGTCCACCCCACGGTCATCACCCGGGGCTTCCAGCTCGCGGTCGCGGAGGCGAAGCGCCTCCTCGACGCCGAGATCGGGACCGCCGTCAAGGCGGACGACGAGCAGACGCTCATCGACTGCGCGCTCACCGCGATGGGCTCGAAGGGTGTCGGGGGCTCGCGGGACGAGCTCGCTCGTATCGCCGTGAACGCGGTGAAGAAGATCGCCGAGCAACGCGGCGGGAAGACCGTCTGCGACGTCGACCAGATCAAGGTCGAGAAGCGGCACGGCGGCACGATCTCCGACACCAAGCTCATCGAAGGGCTCGTGCTCGACAAGGAGCGCGGTCACCCGCGCATGCCGGGCGAGGTCAGTGAGGCGAAGATCGCGCTCCTGAACTCCGCGCTCGAGATCAAGAAGACCGAGATCGAAAGCAAGATCAACATCAAGAACCCGGCTCAGATCCAGAGCTTCCTCGACGAGGAGGACAAGACGTTCCGCCAGATGGCCCAGGCGATCAAGGCCTCGGGCGCGAACGTGGTCGTCTGCCAGAAAGGGATCGACGACGTCGTCTTGCACTACCTCGCGAAGGACGGGATCTACGCGGTCAAGCAGGTGAAGGAGTCGGACCTTCAGAAGCTGGCCCGCGCGACCGGCGGCAAGATCGTCACCGGGATCAAAGAGCTCACCCCGAACGACCTCGGTCGGGCGGCCAAGGTCGACGAGCGCCGGGTCGGCGAGGACAAGATGACCTACGTCACCGGCTGCGCCAACCCCCGCTCGGTCTCGATCCTCATCCGTGGCGGCACCGAGCACGTCACCCAGGAAGTCGAGCGCTCGCTGCAGGACGCCCTCAAGGTGGTCGGAAGCGTGCTCGAGGACGGAGTGGTCTGCCCGGGCGGCGGCGCGACCGAGATCGACCTGGCCGTGAAGCTGCGCAAGTGGGCCGGCACCGTCGGTGGGCGGGAACAGCTCGCGGTCGAAGCGTTCGCCCAGTCGCTTGAGTCGATCCCCTGGGCGCTCGCGGAGAACGGCGGCTACGATTCGATCAACGTTCTCATCGACCTGCGGAGGGCCCATGACGGCCCGTCCGCGAACAAGAACGTCGGGATCAACCTCTCGGACGGGAAAGCCGCCGACATGTGGAAGCTCCACGTGATCGAACCCGCGCGGGTGAAGCGCCAAGCGCTCAGCTCCGCCGCGGAGGTCGCGAACATGGTGCTCCGCATCGACGACATCATCGCGTCGAGAAGGTCGGGTCCCGCCGCTCCGGGCGGCGCCGGCGGCCACGACCACTGAGGTCAAACCGATTCCCCGGGCCGGTGGGGCCTCTCCGCCCCGCCGGCCCGAAGCCTTCTTAACGAGGTTCGGGTAGGGCGCTCGCCATGCGCACCAAGCCCGTCGAAGGGGTGCTCCGGCTCGACATCGTCGCGCTCGAGCCCCGCCCCGCGATCTACCTCGCCTACGACGGACTCGCCGGGATCAGTCAGCGTCCGATCCTGCGCGACCTGGTCGACGAGCTCGAGCGCAAAGGGCCGCAGGAGCTCGCGAAGTTCCTCGAGTCGCTGCGGCAACGCCACTCGGCCCAGGTCCACGTCTACTTCTCGGACTACGTCAGCTAAGGGATCGGCGGCGGAGACGCCGCGGCCGAGTTCTTCCTGGGCACCTTCCTGCTGCTCCACGAGAACGCGCGCCCCGCCGGGAAGGAGACCGCCGCCGTCCCCGAACATCTCGCCCTCTTCCGTCCGGGCGGGGTCGAGCGGCTCGCGCTCGAGAACCCCGCCACGTAACGCCGGGTCCGCCCGGAGCCTTTTCTACCTCGACCCTCCTCGGCCCTAGGGTCCGATGGTCGACGGAACACCGCTCGAGCGGGAGCGCCGGGTGAAGGTCGCCCGGTGGCGGGCCGAGGGTCGCGAACCCTACCCCTGGTCGTTCCCCGGCCGGGTCAACACCGGTGTGGTCCGGGCGGCGTGTGCCGCCCTCGCCCCGGGAACGGAAGCGGCGACGAAAACGCTCCGCGTCGGGGGGCGGCTCAAGATAGTCCGCCAGCACGGCCGCACCGCGTTCGCGGACCTCGAGGATCTGGCCGGCTCGCTCCAGCTCATCCTCCGGGTCGACGAACTGGGAGAAGAGGGGTACCGCTCCTGGCTCGCCGACCTTGACCCGGGAGACCTCCTCGGGGCGGACGGCATCGCGGCGGTCTCGCGCCGGGGTGAGCCGTCGCTCATCGTCCACCAGCTCACGCTGCTCGCGAAGGCGATCACGCCTCCGCCCGAGAAGTATCACGGGCTCCAGGACGTGGAGGAGCGGCTTCGTCGGAGGTACGTCGACCTCCTCTCCTCGCCGGAGGTCCGGGAGCGCTTCCGCGTCCGTACGCTCCTCGTGCGGGAGGTCCGACAGTACCTCGACGGCCTCGACTTCCTCGAGGTCGAGACCCCGGTGCTCCAGGCGGTCGCGAGCGGAGCGGCCGCCGCGCCGTTCGTGACCCGCTCGCACTATCTCGACCGGGACGTCCAGCTCCGGATCGCGGAGGAGCTGCCGCTCAAACGCCTCCTGGTCGGTGGGCTCGAGCGGGTCTACGAGATCGGCCGGGCATTCCGCAACGAGGACCTCGACTCGACCCACTCACCCGAGTTCACCGAGCTCGAGGCCTACTGGGCGTATGCGGACTACACCGATATGCGTCGGCTGACCGAGGAGCTCTTCGAGCGGCTGGCCCGCCGCACGGGGGAGCTGCTCCCCCACCGCCCCGAGGCGCTCCGGGCGGCGGAGCGCTTCCGCCCTCCGTTTCCGACCCTCGACTTCGTTGACGCGCTCGAGAGCGCGAGCGGGATCTCGGGCCTCCTCGACAAGAGCCGGGAGGAGCTGCGCGACCTCGCCCGTCGCGCCGGCTCGACGGTCCCCGACAACTCCTCGAGCGGGACGTTCCTCGACAAGCTGTTCGAGCACTACGTGGAGCCGTCGATCGACCGCGTGACGTTCGTGGTCGACTTCCCGGCCGCCACGACTCCCCTCGCAAAGCGCCACCGCTCGAAGCCGGGTCGGGTCGAACGGTTCGAGGTCTTCGCCCCAGGGTTCGAGCTCGCGAACGCCTATACCGAGCTCACCGACCCGGACGAACAGGAGGAGCGTTTCCGCGCGCAGCTCGGGGAGCGCGGGGACGACCGGTACGCGTACGATGCCGACTTTGTCGAGGCGCTCCGCTTTGGGCTTCCTCCGACGACCGGGATCGGAGTGGGGATCGATCGCCTGATCATGGGACTCCTGGGGATCGCCTCGATCAAGGAAGCGATCCTCTTCCCGCTCGTCCGGTCCCGCTAGGGCCCGGGCCCGACCTCTTATACCGCTCGTGCGACGGTAGCGCGACCATGCTTGACGACCGGCCGCCGCTCCGGATCGAGGCGCTTTCGGTCGTCTACGGCGAGCGACCGGCGGTCGACCGCCTCTCGCTCACCGTTCGACGCGGCGAGATCTACGGGCTGCTCGGCTCGAACGGGGCCGGCAAGACCAGCACGATCCGATCGGTGGTCGGCCTCGTCCGTCCCGCGGGAGGGCGCGCACAGGTCTTCGGCCTCGATTGCCGTACCGAGGGCCGCCGCGTGAAGGAACTCGTCGGGTACGTCCCGGAGGTCTCGCTCCTCTACGACGCCCTCACGCCCCGGGAGTTCCTCGAGTTCGTCGCGAGCGTCCGGCGGCTCGACCCCGGCGTCGCGTCGGAACGGACGCGCGCCTACGCGAACGCGTTCCAGCTCGGCGAGGAGTTCGACGAACCGATCGTCGCGCTCTCCAACGGAACCCGCCAGAAGGTCTTGCTCGTCGCGGCGCTCCTCCACCAGCCACCGCTCCTGGTCCTGGACGAGCCGCTGAACGGTCTCGACCCGCGATCGGTCCGGATCATGAAGGAGCTCCTGGCTCGCTACGTCTCCCAGGGGGACCGGGGCGTCCTCTTCTCGACGCACACGATGGAAGTCGCGGAGCAGCTCTGCCACCGGGTCGGGATCCTCGACCGCGGGGTCCTGCGCGGAGAGGGAACCCTCGCGGAGCTCCGGGAGCAGGTCCGGGCGGGTGACGCGTCGCTCGAGGAGGTCTTCCTCCGCCTTACCGAGGAGCGAGAGTCGGTACGAGCCGCGGTCGAGGCGCTGGAGGGGTCGCGGTGAGCTGGCGGGAGGCCGCCCGATTGAGCGGCGTGGCGTTCACCGAAGTCTCCCTGCAGGCGATCTTCGCCTTCCGGCAAGGAAACTCGATCCCTCCCGGATCGGCCCGAGCCCTGGTCGTCCGCGCCCGACGACGGGTGGTGCAGAGCAAGGTGGTGATCAGCGGCGTGCTCGCGCTGTTCACGCTCGGCGCCGCCGTCGCGCTCGGTTCGAGCGGATTCGCGAACTCGACCTTCGCCGGCGGGGTGTCGGTCGGTCAGTTCCGCGCCGGCCTTCTGACCGGGCTCTTCAGCCTCGACCTCGCGTTCCTGTGGTGGACCGGGATGCAGGTGCTGCCGACGTTCCTTGGCGCGGGAGTGTTCCCCCTGCTCGAGACCCTGCCGATCGAGGACCGAACGCTCGCTCGGACGTCCAGCTTGCTGTACCTGCGGCTGTTCGACCTGCCCGTGCTCACGGTGTTGGTCGCCACACCGCTCTTCGTCGGGCTCGAGCTCGGTCCCCTCGCGGGCCTCGCGGTTCTCCCCGGAGCACTCGCCACCGTCTCGTTCGCACTCACCCTGTCCCTGCTGACGGGCCGGTTCTTCGTTCGTCGAGTCCAGGGTTCCCGAGGAGGAGGCGGGAGCACGCTCGTCCGCTGGGCCTACCTCGTGCTCTGGCTCCTCCCGGCGTTCGCGATGTTCGGGTTCGTCATCGCGGCCCCCGCATTCTTCGACCTTCTGCGCGGCCTCGCGGGCGAGGGGCCGTCCGTGGCCGGCGACCTCCTCCTCGGCGCCTTCCCCTTCCCGTTCGCGGCCCTGACCGTAACGGCGGCCGGGAATGCGACCGACCTCGCCCTCGACCCAACCGCCCGACTGGTGCTGGCGGGCGCCGTGGTCGGCTACCTCGGGCTTGCGACCGCCGGCGGCTTGTGGGTGCAGGGCGCGATCCGCCGGATCGGGGTTGCTCCGCCGAGCCGGGTGCGCGCGCTCCCCGCGAGGGAAATCGGCCTCCGCCCGACCTCGCCCGCGCGCGCCGTGCTGACCAAGGACCTGCGGGTCGCGAGCCGCACGCCCGGCTACGCATTCTTGGTCCTCCTGCCGATCCTCGATGCCCTCGCGCTCGGTCTCTGGACCTACGCGAGCGCGCCGAACGCGACGGCCGCCACCGCCCTCGGGCTCGCGGCGGTGACGACCAGCGCCCTGCTCGCAACCTTCTTTGGCCCGGCGTTCTTCGCGATCGAAGTGTTCGCGTACTCCTACGGTCGGACCCTGCCGCTCCGCGACCGGTCGCTCCTGGCCGGCAAGGTCGCGTTGATCGCGGGGATGTACCTCGCCGCGAGCGCGCTCGTCGCGGGACTGACGCTCCCCCGGGTCTTCGACCCGGTCGTGTTTGTCGGGTTCATCGCTGCCGAGCTTCCGGCGGTCCTGGCCGCAAGCCTGGTCGAACTGGGCATCCTCCTCCGTCGGGCCCGGGCGCGCGGGCTCCCCTTCACCAACCTCTACGCGGGGGCATGGTACGCCTTCCTCGTCTCGCTTCCCGGACTGTTGGTCGTCGCCGCTCCCCTTCTGACCTATCAGTTCGGGCGCCTGGACGACCCGACGCTCGCGTTGCCGTGGATGGCGCTGGTCGCCCTCGCCGAGCTCGGTCTCGCGGTCCCGTTCGCTGCGGGGAGGGAGCGCTCCTGAGCGCTCCGACGCTCCCCACGCGGTTCGACCCGGCGGCGGTCGAGGCGCGCTGGCAAGCCGAATGGGAACGCCACCGGGCGTTCCATGGACCGGATCGACCGGGGGGTCGTCGGTTCTCCCTGGCGCTGCCTCCGCCGAATGTCACCGGGGTGCTCACCGTGGGCCACATGCTCGGCGACACGGTGATGGACGTGCTCGCCCGCCACCACCGGATGCGCGGCGATTCGACACTCTGGGTCCCCGGGCTCGACCATGCCGGGCTCGCTACGCAGGTGGAAGTACGGCGCCGGCTCCTGAAGCAGGGAACGCTTCTCGAGGACCTCCCGCGGGAGACCGCGCTGGCGGAGATCGAGCGATGGAAGACCGAGCATGCCGACCACATCGCCCGGCAGATCCGCGCCGGAGGGTTCTCGGTCGATTGGAGCCGGTTCCGCTACACCATGGACGCCGAGAGCGTTCGGGCGACCCGGCAGGTCTTCCTCCGGCTCTACGGAGACGGGCTCATCTACCGCGGAGAGCGGATGGTGAACTGGGACCCGAAGCTCCGTACGGCCATCTCCGACCTCGAGGTCGTGCACGCCGAGGAAGAGACCTCGCTCCTCTACGTCCGCTATCCCTGGGCCGACGGGAGCCCCGGTGGGCTCGAGGTCGCGACCGTTCGCCCGGAGACGATCTTCGGCGATGTGGGGGTCGCGGTCCATCCTTCCGACGCCCGCCACGCGGCCGACGTCGGCCGTCGGGTCCGTGTGCCGCTCACGGACCGGATCGTGCCCGTGATCGCGGACGCCGCGATCGACCCCGCGTTCGGGGCCGGTGCGCTCAAGGTGACCCCGCGGCACGACCTGGTCGACTACGAGGTCGCGCAGCGTCACCCCGAGCTCGAGAGCCCGCCGGATATCCTCGATGAGCAGGCCCGGCTCGTTGGGCCCTGGGTGCCGCGGGAGTACCGGGGGCTCGACGTAGAGTCCGCGCGCTCCCGGACGACCGAGGCACTCACGCGGGAGGGGCTGCTCCTCCGACGGGAGCCGTACCGCCACGCCGTGGCCCGCTCGGAACGGTCGGATGCGCCGGTCGAGCCCCGGATTTCCACCCAGTGGTTCGTTCGAATGAAAGGACTGGCCGAGCCCGTGCTCGATGCGGTCCGCCGAGGGGAGATCCGGATCCGCCCGGAGCGGTGGGAGCGGACCTTCTTCCGCTGGCTGGAAGGGATTCAGGATTGGTGCATCTCGCGCCAGGTCTTTTGGGGGCACGCGATCCCGGTCTCCTACTGCGCCGCCTGCGGCGGGCAGACCGCCGCCGCCGAGCCGCCGGCCGCCTGCGCCCATTGTGGTGCTCGGGACCTCACTCCCGACGCGGACGTGCTGGACACCTGGTTCACGAGCTGGCTCTGGCCGTTCCTTGCCCTGGGATGGCCCGAGAAGACCGCGGACCTGTCCCACTACTACCCGACCAGCGTGCTCGTCACCGGGCGAGACATCATGTTCTTCTGGGTCGCCCGGATGATGATGGCGGGGTACTACTTCACCGGGTCCCGGCCGTTCTCGACCGTGTACTTCACCGGGATGCTGCGCGACGAGCAGGGGCGGCGGATGTCGAAGCACCTGGGGAACTCCCCCGACCCTCTCGAGGTGGTGCGCACGTGGGGGGCCGACGCGATGCGGTTCGGGCTCCTCTTCCCCAATCCTACCGACGAGGACGGCCAGTTCGGTCCCGCCACGCTCGAGGGGGCCCGCAACTTCCTCACCAAGACCTGGAACCTCGCCCGTTTCGCATCCGCCTACGTCCCACCGGGTGCCTCCTCGCCGGACGTCCCCTCCCTCAGGTCCGAGAGCGCCCTCGAGAACCGGTGGATCCTCTCTCGCCTTCGCCGGATGTCGGAGGAGATGGACGGTTCTCTCGAGGAGTTCTCACCGACCCGCGCGGCGACAGCCCTGCACACCTTCCTCTGGCACGACCTCGCCGACCGGTACGTGGAGATCGCGAAGGAGGCGCTCACCGGCAAACGCGGTGAACCCGCCCAGCGGGAGGCGCGGGCGACGTTGCTGTTCGTGGTCGAGCGCTGTTTGCGGAGGCTCCATCCGATCGCCCCGCACGTGACCGAGGAGCTGTGGCACGCGCTGCCGCATTCGGGAGAGCTGCTCGCACTGGCGCCCTGGCCCTCGCCCGAGGAGTCGCCCGCGGACCCGACCGCCGAGCTCGAGATGGAGCCGGTCCTCGAGTCGATCCGTCTGATGAGGAACCTGAGGAGCGAGGAGCGGGTCCCGCCCGAGAGCGTTCCCGCGGCGTGGATCCGACCGTCCGGTCCCGAGGTCGCCCGAGTCCTCGCCGGCCAACGCGCCACCATCGAGCGACTGGCCCGCGTCCGTCCGCTCGGCCTGCTCGGCACGAACGACCCGCCCCCGCCGGGCGCCGGGAGCCGCGTCGCCGCCCTCGGGGAATGCTACCTCGAGCGACCTCCGGCCTCACCGGCCGAGAGCCTTGCGCTCTCGCGCGAGCGCGATAAGCTCCGGGCCCTCCTGGACAAGACCCGGGGACGTCTCGCGGACGGGGGATTCCGGGCGCGCGCGCCCCCCGAGGTCGTCCGGGAGGCCGAGGAGAAGGCACGGGAGCTCGAGGAACGTCTTCGCCGCATCGACGAACACTTGAAGGAGGGCCAACCGCCTTCCCCGCCGAAATGACGACTCGCACCGCCCGAGAGAAACCGCGTGCCCGCCGGGCCTCGGGGAAGCCTCCTTCCGAGAGCCCCACCGGGACGATCGGCGAGATCCCGATACCGGGCGCGAAGCGGCCCCACCCGGCGCTGGGCCTCGGGCTCTGGGGGATCGGCCGTTGGGGACCGGAGGACGAGGCTCGTACCAAAGCGACGATCGGACGCGCTTGGGAGCTCGGCCTACGCTGGTTCGATACCGCAGAGGTCTACGGGAACGGTCGCTCGGAACGGCTCCTCGGGGAGGTCCTTCTCCGTGCGACGGCGGCCGGAGCGCCGCCGTACGTCGTGACGAAGGTCTCCTGGGAGCACCTGCGCCCGGCCCAGGTCCGCGCCGCGCTCATCAACAGCTTGGAACGACTCGCCCGGCCGTCGGTCGACCTCTACCTCGTCCACGCCCCGGACCCGCACGTTCCGCTCGCCGACACGATGGGGGCGCTGGAAGCGCTCTACCGCGAGGGGAAGGTCGGCGCGATCGGGGTCTCGAACTTCACGGTCGAGGAGCTCGAAGAGGCGGCCCGGCACCTCTCGGAGACGCGCATCGCCGTGAACCAGGTTCACTACAACCTCCTGAATCGGGAGGAAGGTGAGGCGATCCGGGAGTACTGCCGATCGCACGAGATCCTGATCGAGGCGTACACCCCGCTCGCACGAGGGCTCCTCCACGGACGCTACCTCGACGGCGGTCGGGTCCCGCCCGAGGTCCGGCGCTACGCGCACCGGCTCTTCGAGCCGGACCGCCTCCCGGGGTTCCTCGAACGCGCTCGGGCGCTCCGCACCCTCGCCGCCGAGTCCAAGGTCCCGCTCGCGTCCATTGCCCTGCACTGGCTCGGAGAGCGGGGGGCCGCGCCGGTCATTGGGATGAGCCGGCCCGAGCAGGTGGACGCGAACCTCCGCGCCTGGTCGGTCCGCCCTCCCGCGCGGGTCCTTCTGGAGGCCGACCGGATCGCCCGGGGGGAACGTGCTTAGGCTCGTCGCCTTCGACATGGACGGGACCCTCGTCGACGTGCCGAGCTCCTGGCGGGTCGTGCACGACCATTTCGGGGACCACAACGACGAGGGACTTCGGCGGTTCCTGGCGAACGAGATCGACGACCACGAGTTCATCCGCCTCGACATCCGGGTCTGGTGGAAGCATGCGCCCACGCTCACGCTCACGGAGCTCGAGCGCATTCTCGCGGACGTGCCGCTCATGCCGGGGGCGGCGGCGCTTCTCGGCAGGTTGCGCGCGCGGGGGGTCCGCACGGCCATCGTGAGCGGGGGTCTCGACCTCCTCGCGACGCGGATCGGTCGGGAGCTCGAGATCGACGACGTGCTCGCGAACGGGGTCCGGACCTTCCCTGACGGCCGCCTTTCGGGCGAGGGGATCGTCCGGGTACCGATCCACGGAAAGGAAGGGATCCTCGCGGGGTTGCAGTCGAAGCTGGGCATCCCGCCCGCCGATACGGCGTCCGTCGGGAACTCCGAGATCGACGTGGGGCTGTTCCGGCGCAGCCGTGTCGGGGTGGCGTTCCGTCCGGAGGACGACGAGGTCCGGCGCGCGGCGAGCGTCATCGTGACCGAGCACGACCTCGGGCGGGTGGGCGACGTGCTGGCCGACTTCCCGGTCGACTGAGGACGACCCCGAACCCTTT
>DAHVAA010000240.1 GCA_027314845.1 Thermoplasmata archaeon
GTGACGATCTGGAAGGCAAGGCCGACAACCACTGCTTCGACTGGGAGACCGGCGACGAGGCGGCGACCCAGGCGGTCTTCGACGCCGCCGAGGTCGTGGTCAGCCAGGACATCGTCTACCCGCGGGTCCACCCGGCCCCGATGGAGACCTGCGGCTGCGTCGCCGACTACGAGCGGGTCAGCGGGAAGCTGACGTTGTGGACGACGTCCCAGGCGCCGCATGCCCACCGGACGCTGTATGCGCTCGTGGCGGGGTTGCCCGAGCACAAGATCCGGGTCGTCTCTCCGGACATCGGCGGCGGGTTCGGCAACAAGGTCCCGATCTACCCCGGGTACGTCTGCGCCATCGTGGCGTCGCTCGTCCTCAACAAGCCCGTCAAGTGGATGGAGGACCGGTCGGAGAACCTCATCTCCACCGGCTTCGCCCGGGACTACCTCATGCGCGGGGAGATCGCCGCCACGCGTGACGGCAAGATCCTGGCCGTCCGCACCCACGTGCTGGCCG
>DAHVAA010000241.1 GCA_027314845.1 Thermoplasmata archaeon
GGGCCCCAGCTCTGGTCGAGCCTGTTCGGCGGCGTGGTCCTGTAGCGGCCGGAGGCAGGCGAGTTCATGGCAGGGAACCCCGAGGACGAGTCCGGCATCGGACTGTTGACCGGCGAGCCCGTCAAGCCCGTGGCGCCGAGGAGCGCGCCCGCGCCCGCCGCCGCCCCCGCGGTGGGCGTCGCGCCCGCGGCCCCGGCCCCCCCGCCGGCGATGCTGCCCTCCTCGCTCACGCTCACGGCGGCGGACGAGACCGAGCGGCAGGTGACGGCGGACACCATCACCACCCTCTCGGCCGTGCTGCAGAGCGCGGCGGGGGAGGCGGTCGACGCCGAGCTCACCGCGGAGGTGGTCTACACCTCGACCTACCCCGGCGAGGGCGCCGAGTGGCCGGTCCGGTGGCTCCTGCCCGGCAAGAGGAACTTCCTCGAGCTCGTCCGGAAGGTCGAGAAGGCCCGGATCGGGCTCCAGCCGAGCGTCCCGGTGCCGATCTCCATCGAGGT
>DAHVAA010000024.1 GCA_027314845.1 Thermoplasmata archaeon
CCCGGTCCTCGGCGCCCTCGCTAAGCCGGACCGGTTCCTTCCCGAGGGAGAGAGCGGTCTTCCACCGATCTTCACGATCGTAGCGGGATCGGAGGAAGGCATCCGCACGATAGGTCGGAGCCTCGGGGAGGCCGCTTCGTGCGGCCGACCGGTCCACCTTACGCCCTACTCCGCCGAAACGTTGAGGTCGGTCGTCCGAGACCGGGCCGAACGTGCCCTCGGCCATCCGCTCCCCGACCCGGTCCTCGACACGATCGTGGAGCGAGCGGTCGCGGACGGGAGCGGTGCGCGACGCGCGGTCGACCTTCTCCGGCACTGGCTACTGGGAAGCTCGCTCGCGAGGTCGCTCCCGACCGTGGCAACCGGTTTCGGACTGGGGGTCCCGGTCGAGCCCCGGGTGGTCCGGGCGATCGGGGCCGCATCTCGTGGGGTCGCCGCGACGCTCGGAGACGTGCGCCGCCTCGAGGCCGAACTGGCTCACTCCTCGGGAGAGCGGCCCCTGCCGACCACGACGCTCTGGCGACGTATCGTCCGGCTCGAACAGGCCGGCTACCTTCGCCGGGAGATCCGGACGGGGGGCCACGGGGGAACACGTTCCCTCCTCCGGGTCCTCACCCCGATCGAAGAGTGGGTCACGCTGGGTCGTCCGTTGGAAACTCCTCGAGCGTTCGCACCGTGGGCCGCCTCCGGGCCGGCGTGGGTGGCGGACCGAGGGGGACCTCCGCGTCCGCCCTCGGCCCTGCTTCCGACCGACGACGGACCTGGCTGAGGACCATCTCGGCGAGCTTGCGGGACCGCAGCGCGTGCTCGACCCGGTCGAGCGGAGCTTGCCGGAGAGACTCCCGGTCGGGATACCCCGCCCGGTAGAGGAGGCGGGCCCGCACCCGACCGACCCCGCGAAGCCGGACGAGGTCGAGCAGCTCTTCCTTCACGCCGTAGCGGACCCGGAGCGAGAGGTCGTCCACGGATCGAGCCAGACGACGCTGGAACAGGCTCGCCAGCCGACCGCAGCCGAACAAGAGCCAGTCGGCATCCTCGACCTTGCTGCGCACGTCGCCGGCGCCGACGCCGAAGCGCGCGGTCAGCTCGACCAGCGGCACCTCGTCGATCCACGATTCGAGCACGGTCGCGGTCTTGAGGGTCGCGAGGAACCCGTCTAGGTCGAGCTCCATCGGGGGCTCCTCGGGCTTGACGAGCAGCTCCTCCGCCTCGTCCACGTACCGAGCCATGAGGTCCGGTTCTTCCCCCCGTCGCAGGAACAGCGGAGGGAGGTCCGGGGTCGCGGCGATCGCGGCGAGGAGCGGAAAGGCCCCGACCCCGAGCGGCGCCTTCTCGAGGACGCCGCGGAGCACGATCGCGCTCAGCGGGTCGAGGTACAGCTCGCTCGTGAGATGACCGAACCGCGTCGCGCGGAGCGACCCGCCGGGCTCGAGGAGTCCGTGCCGGTCGAGGAACTCCCGCACGTCGCGGATCTTCGACTCGAGGTCGGGGAGCGGGAGGGTGCGCCCGTAGAACGTCGCGGCGAAGAACCCCTCGAGCGCCTCCTCGCTCGCCACCGCGCCGCTCGCGACCAACGCGAGCAGATGCATCCGGAGCGCCGGCTCGGCCGCCAGCCGGCTTACGATCGGCTCGGGGGGCGCGGAGAGGTAGTCGTCCAGGAGGCGCTCCTCGTCGTCCGGGCTCCGGGCGATGAGCAGCGCTTCGCCGACCGGGTCGTAGCGAGGCCGACCGGCACGGCCGAGCATCTGGTGAATCTCCATGGCCGGGATCGGCGCCTGGACGCCCAGGTGGTCGTCGTACCGGCTCGTGTCGCGAACGATGACCCGGCGCGCCGGCAAGTTGATCCCTGCGGCGAGGGTCGGCGTGGCGACCAGCGCCTTCAGCGCCCGGTCGCGGAACGCCCGCTCGACGACCCGTCGCTCGGGGTTCGTGAGGGAGGCGTTGTGGAAGCCGACCCCGTAGGGAAGGAGGCCGCTCAGGCGACGGATCCCCTCGGTCTCCTCGTCCGAGACGGCCGAAAGCTCGCTCGCCGCCGCGCGGGCCCGTTCGCGTTCCTCCGGGCTGAGGAGCGGTCGCACGGTCGCGACGAGGGTCTCCGCCAGCTGCTCGCTCGCCTTGCGGCTGTTGACTAAGACGAGCGACTGCCCTCCCTCCTGGACGACCGTCCGGACGAGGCGGGGCACCGCCTCGCCCGGGCCGGCGAGCTCGCGGGTGGAGAGGTCGGTGAAAGTGATCCGGCCGTCGTAGTAGACCCCTTTCTTCAGCGGGACCGGACGGAACTCGCTCGCGATGTGGCGCGCGGCGAGCCATTCGGCGACCTCCTCCGAGTTCCGCACGGTGGCCGAGAGCGCGACCACCTGGAGGTGGGGGTAGGCGCGGCGGAGACGGGTGAGACTGACCTCGAGCGTCGGGCCACGGTCCGGGTCGCGCATGAGGTGCACCTCGTCCGCAACCACCACGCCGAGGCGGTCGAGCCAGGCGCTTCCCCGACGCAGTAAGCCGTCAGCCTTCTCGCTGGTCGCGACCAGGACGTCGAGCTTCTCGAGCTTCTCCGCCGAGAGGTCGAAATCCCCGATGGAGAGTCCGACCTTGAGACCAAGCTCCGCGAACTTCTCGAGCTCTTCCGCCTTCTCGTGCGCCAGCGCTCGAAGGGGGACCAGGTAGAGCCCCGTACGACCGGCGCGAGCCGCGCGAAGGAGCGCGAGGTAGGCGACCAACGACTTGCCGCTCGCCGTCGGGCAGGCGAGAAGAACGCTCTCGCCGGCCAGCACCGGCCCTACCGCCATCGCCTGGGGCGGGTAGAGGCTCGAGATCCCGTCCGATTCGAGGATCCGCCGCCACTCCGGGTCGATCGTCGTCTCGGAGAGGGGCACCGGCTCTCGCGGCTCGACCATAGGCCGAGCGTCGGGCCGCCGGGCCGGGGACCGCCGAGAACGATCGGGCACGCGGCGCGGAGGGGCGGACCCCCTAAAGGATTGGCGAGGGCCCGGACGCGAGCAGGCCCCTCGCGAGGATCAGTTCCTGGATCTCGGTCGTGCCCTCCACGATCGGGAACACCCGGGCGTCCCGAAGGAGCCGCTCGGCCGCGCTGCCGGCCCGGATCCCCTCGGGTCCCGCCACGTCGATGCCGGCGGAGGCGATGGAGACCGCCGCGCGCGACGCGACGAGCTTCGCGACGGACGCCGCCTCGACGTACGGCTGGGAAGCGTCCTTGAGTTCGGCGGCTCGCTCGACCAGCGCACGCGCCGAAGCGAGCTCGGTGTAAGCGCGGGCGAGGATCGGCCGCTTCCACTCCTCGTCGTGGGACCGGACCGCGCGGAGCATCTCCTCGAAGGCGCTGGTCGCGACCCCGAGCGCGCAGCTGGCGATCCCGACCCGTCCCCCGGCGAGCGCGCCCAGCGCGACGTGAAGGCCCTCCCCTTCCCGGCCGAGGAGCGACGAGCGCGGGAGGTGGACGGCGTCGAGCACGAGCTCCGTGGTCTCGCTGCCGCGCAGCCCAAGCTTGTCGAGCCGCTGGGCCACGGAGAACCCGGGGGTTCCGGGCGGCACGATGAACGCCGAGATCCCCCGGCTCCCGAGGGAGGGGTCCGAGGTAGCGAACACGAGGATCACGCCCGCGCTCACCGCGTTCGAGGTGAACATCTTCGTTCCGCGAAGGACATAGTCGGTCCCGTCCAGCATGTACCGCGTGGAGAGATGGGCGGTATCGGACCCCGCGCCGGGTTCGGTGAGCCCGAAGGCGCCGACCAGCGACCCTTTCGCGAGCGGTCGAAGAAACCGTTCCTTCTGCTCCGTCGTTCCGTGGGTCAGGATCGGGGCCGCGCAGACGGAGAGATGCACGGCGACCAGGACCGCCACGGCGGCGCTCGCCCGGGAGAGCTCCTCCAGGACGGCGACCGTCGCGCGAGTGTCCCCGCCCGCTCCGTCCCACTCCGGGGGGATCCCGAGTCCGAAGAACCGCGCCTCGGCGAGCGCGCGGACGATCTCCTCCGGAACCCGGTCCTCCCGGTCGATGGCTGCGGCAAGCGGACGGACCCGGCTCTCGGCGAACTCTCGCGCCCGCGCGCGCCAATTCTCGGCCCGGCCCACCGCTTCCTCGGGCACCGCGCAGCGGAGCGCGACCAACCCTTAAGGTATGGCGGCGGGTCGCCCGGACCGGAGGCAACGGAAGGAGAGGGTCCATGTCCGCTGTCCCCACCGCGAAGGACCGATTCACGGCGCTCGACACGCTCGCGCTCGTTCGGGAGCTGAGAGCCCTCGGGCGCGCCCGCGTCGACAAGGTGTTCGACCGCGACCGCGGCGGATGGTCGGTGACGGTCCGGGTCCCGGGCGAGGGGCGAAAGGAGCTCCTCCTCGTGCCGGGCCGGTACGGGGCGCTCCTCTCCGAGCTCCAGGAGCATCCCGACCGCCTCACGCCGTTCGCTACCGACCTGCGCCGCCTGCTCTCCGGCGCCGTCCTGGAGCGGGTCGCGGAGCCGGGCGGCGAGCGGATGCTCGAGCTCTCCCTCTCTCGGGCGGACGCCTCCGGTGAGCTTCTCCTGGTCCTCGAGATGTTCGGCACCGGAAACCTCCTTGTCGTGCGCGGCGGACGCATCGCCGCGGTCGCCCATCCGCGCCAGTGGGCCCACCGTTCGGTCCGGGTGGGGGCGGAGTACGCGCCCCCACCGCGCCGGCCGGACCCGTGGACGCTCGACGAGTCCGCGCTCGGGTCCGAACTCCTCCGGTCGCGGACCGACCTCGCGAGCACGCTCGCCGCGCGGCTCAGTCTCGGAGGACCGATCGCCGAGGAGCTGATCGCCCGAGCCGGATGGAGCCCCACGGCCCCTGCGTCGCAGGAGGCTCTTACCCTGGGGGCCCGGCTTCGCGAGGAGCTCGCCGCCCTTCGGCAGGAGATCGGGGATCGGCCGAAAGGATACCTGTACCTCCGGGAAGGGGTCTCGGTCGACGCGACCCCCTACCCGTCCCGGCGATGGGAGACGGTCGAAGGCGTGGAGACCGTCGTGCGGTCCTCGTTCTCCGAGGCGGCGCACGCCTATTTCGACACCTTGGCGGTCACGCCCCCGTCCGACGAGGAGCGCGAAGCGGTCCGCCGGCGGGGGGAGCTCGAGCGTCTCCTCGAGCAGCAGCGGCGCGCGGTCCAGGAGCTCGGACTCCGCGCGGACGAGCTCCGCCTCCAGGCGGAGACGATCCTCGCTCACTACGCCGAGGCGGAACGGGCCGCCTCAGCGCTGCCGCCCGAAGAGAACGGCGAACACGAGGTCGAGCTTTCCGGCGTGCGCGTCCGGCTCGACCGACGCCGCACGCCGCGGGAGTCGGCGCAGGCGCTCTTCGAAGCGGCCAAGGAGGTCCAGGGGAAGCTTTCCGGCGCGCGGGCCGCTCTCGCCGAGAGCGAGACCCGACAAGAGACCCCGATCTCGGTCGGCCCCGTCGCGAGAGCCGCGGGGGCCTCAACGGCGCGTCGCAAGGTGCACTGGTTCGAGCGGTACCGATGGTTCATCAGTTCGGAGGGCGTGGTGGTGGTCGCGGGCCGCGACGCCCCCTCGAACGACCTGCTCGTGAAACGCCACCTCAAGGAGGGGGACCTCTACGTGCACGCGGACATCCACGGGGCGGCCAGCGTGGTCGTCAAACACCCCGAGGCCGGTGCCTCTGCTTTCACCGAAGTGACGATCCGGGAAGCAGCCCAGTGGGCGGTCGCGTTCTCCAAAGCCTGGCGAGTCGGGCTCGCCTCCGCCGAGGCGTTCTGGGTACACCCCGACCAGGTCTCGAAGGCCGGGGCGAGCGGCGAGTTCGTCGCGCGGGGTGCGTGGGTGATCCACGGGACGAAGAACTATCTTCGGGACCTTCCGACCGAGCTCGGCCTCGGCCCGATCGAGTACGGGGGCGAGAAGCTGTGGATGGCCGCTCCCGAGGCCGCCCTTCGCCGGTGGGGAGCGATCCGTGTCCTAGTGACACCGGGGCCCGAGCGCGACCGGGCCGAACGCGAGGTCGCGCTCGCCCGGGAGCTGGGGGTCGCTCGCTCCCTCCTCCAATCGCTCCTTCCGTCGGGCGGGATCTCGGTCCGTCGACCGTAGATCCGTTCGAGCTCCTGGGCCGGAAAGCGGTCCCCAAGCCTCCGGTAGGTTCGACCGCGAGCGCGCAGCGCCGTGACCCGAAGCGGGCTCTGCTCGACGTCGACCCAGGCGCCGACCTCGAACATCTGATTCGGCGGGAGGGCCAGCCGGACCGTGCGCGAGCGGGCCCCCTCGATGACGGAGACCTTCACCACGGTCCCGAGGTCCCGGACCGCCCAGATCGTCGCGAGCGCCTCCGCCCGGGCGGAGCGGACCCGTCGCCCACTGGCCGTGTCGAGGGCGCGGATGACGAGCGGCAGGTCCGAACCGGGAACCTTGTCCCCGGTCGCGAGCTGTTGGTGGGGAGGAAGGTCGATCGAGGTCCTCCGGGACGTAGCCCCCTCCGACACTACGAGCGTGAGCGCGGCGGTCATCGGGGTGCGCTCGTCGAACCGATGCGTGCCGTGGCACACCCGGCATCTGGCGACCCCCCGGATCCCACCTTTCCCCGACCGCGTCGACCGGTCCAGCTTCACGATCCGGTGCGAGGTCACGACGCCACAGATCGGGCAGAGGATGCTCGCCGAACCGAGGGCGGTGGCCGAGGGGCGCTCCTCCTCAGGGAGCGGCGGGTCCGCGGGGTTCGTCTCCGGTGGCACGCGGGAATCAGAATCCGGGGTCAGATAGCTCCTCCGGCGGGCGTCGAGACCTGTCTAAGTCCCCGGCTTCGAGGGGTACGGCGACCGTGGGTCCGCCGAGCGGAGCATGTCCCGCCGTCTCCGAGACCGGTATCGCGCGGTGGCCAGAGACGGAGCGATCGCCTGCAGCAGGCAATACGCCCACGGCACCAGGAGGTAGCGTTGCCTCCGCCAGAAGATCGTGCGGCCGAACGCCCCCCACCCGGGAAACCATCGGCCCGTTCTCTCTCCCATTAAGAACGAGGTGACGCGGGCTTCGAGCCGATAGGACTCGAGGAATCTTCGGGCCAGCTCGCTCTGGCGCCGGCGAGGATACATCTCGGCGAGCAGGTCGGCGGTCGCGACGTTCTGCTCGCCGATCGCCGGAGCTCGCGGTCTTGCCCCGCGGGGTCGATCGACGCGTGGCTGGAGCTCGCGTGGATCCGATATTCGGTCCAGGGCCGGGACTCGATCCCGAGGTCACTCGAGGCGGTCAGGGCGACGAAGAACCAGAATATGTCGGAGCCTCCCGTAAGGCGTCGTAGCCAGGGGAGGGCGGGCCGCGCTAGCTCGGCGCGAACCGTCATCGAGCTCAGGTTGATGTGAGCGCTATAGTGATAGATCCAGGCGAGCGCCCTCGGGTCGCCCGGACCGGGGCCGATCGTGCGCGAATTTGGGGGCTGCGGCCGGGTCTTCCCGAACCCGGAGAGCGGCCTTCCCTCGGCATCGATCGCCCGAAAGGAATTGCGCAGGAATCCGGCCGAAGGGTTCTGGGAGAAGTATCGGAGCACTTCGGTCAGCTTGCCGGGAACGAAGCGGTCGTCGTCGTCGAGAAAGCAGAGGAGTCGCCCTCGAGACATCTCAATGGCTCTTGCAAGCGCCTCTCCGAGCGGCAGGTCCTCGGTGACCGTCCGAACCGTCACCGGCGAGGCGGCGATCTCGGCGTCGGTGCTCGGGTCCGCGAAGTCCTTGACGAGGACCACCTCGACCTGGCCTGGTTCCATCGATTGGCGAACGACCGAGTGTAGGGCTTCGGAGAGGAACTGACGCCTGCGGTACGCCGTGATGATGACGGAGATCTCCGGACGATCCGCTTGGGCAGGCTCGGGGGTCGTCGCCGCGGGGGCCGTCGCCGCGGCGGCCGGCGGCGAGAGCCCGCGGGCCGGGGGGTCGAGCACGAAAACGGGAACGGCGGCCCTACCTATACCTCGCGGGTCCCCGCTTCTCGGCGGGCCCTCGGAGGAGGAGGCTGCGTAGCTCAGCACGGCTGGGTCCGCTTGGGTCGGTTCCCGTCAGCCGTGCCGCGGTACCGCCATATTGATGTCTACCGTTCGTCACCCCACGACAATGGCCGCCCCGGTCCAAGTCTCGTTCTGCGCAACGAACTTGAACACCGTCAGCGGACTGCCCGCATCGATCGCGAGCATCCGGGAGATCGGCGGTCATCTCGGGGTTCCGTTCGAGATCGTGGTCGCCGATGGACCCAGCAACGATGGGGCGCGGGCCGTGCTCGAGGGTCAGGCCCGCGCAGACCCGTCCTTCCGGCTGGTCGGTCACAACTACCGCAACCGTGGCCTCGGGCGGCGCCTCGCGTTCGAGTCCAGCGCCGGTCGCACGGTCGTCCCCTTCGATACCAGCATCGTCTACGCCGCGGCCTATGCCCCGCTCCTCCGCCGGTATCTCGACCTCGAGACCGACCGCATGCTCTTTTCTGAGATCTGCGCGCTTTCCCGTCGGGCGATCGACGCGGTCGGCGGATGGAGGGACCTCGTGGGGGGCGAGGACATCGACCTCTACGCCCGAATCATCCACCGGTTCGGCGTCATCGCCTACCCGACGGCGCGCCGGGAGTCCCAGTCGCGGCCGCTCGGCTCGTACGAACGGCAGATGCGCTACGTCAGCGGCTCCGCCTTCGGCCGGTTCGGTCGTATGCTGGCCGTACAGCGGGACCAGATCATCGGGACCGACCTCCGGGTCCGCGACCTGATGGCGTTCAATCGGCGAAAGCCGACGCTCTCGCGAGCGGCCCGTTGGGGGTTCTTCTGCCTCGCGACCGCCGTTGCCCGTCTGCGCCCGATTCGCCCGATCGTTCCCGGCACGACCAACAACTATCTCCTGTTTCGCGAGGCCCTGCTCGATTCGATCCTTCGGCACGACTACCGTGAACTGGGGGCCGACCTGCCGGAACCGCAACTTCTGCTCACCCCGGACGAGGTCGAGTACCTCCGCACTTCGAGCCGGAGCTGGACCCGGTACGAACAGACCCAGCCACCTCCGTACGGGATCAAGTGAGCACGGTGGCGATGCCCTCCGACCCTCGGCTTGAACGGAAGTTCGAGGTAGAACGGTCGCAACCCGACCCGCACGGTCAGTCGGCGTACGGAGCGGGGCCGAAGTAGCGGAGCGGCGCGGACTCGAGCAAGAGGTTCAGGTACGCCCAGTTGACGACGTTACGAAGGAGTCGGGGTTCGCCTGAACCGAGCGATGCTCCCCCCACGTGTCCGATCCGGTAGGGGATCGAAGCGCAGCGCTCGGCCCGCTTCGTCAGCCGCAGGGAGAGCTCTACATCCTCCCAGCCGTTGAGGAACACCTCGTCGAACGGCGAGGGAGCCCCCGCCGCGAGCCGGGCCTCCCGTTCGAGCCATCGGCCGCTCAGGATCGCCAGGCTCCCGTTCAGAAGAAAACGGTACTTGAGCCGGTAGTTCCAGCGCAGGCGCATCAACCGAGAGCGCAGCGGGTACGGGCGGCCGGGGGTGGCTCGGGCGCTCGGCCAGAGGAGGGGGACGAGGTCGAGCCGAACCCCGAAGCGGCGCCGCAGGTCGATGATCGTTCGCCCCACCCCCGCCACGCGGTGCGTGAGGAACTCGAGCTCGTTGGGCTCCCCCAGCGCCACCGGCCACGATTGGGACGGCGTCCGAGGCCGACAGAAGACCGCATCCGTCCGTTCGGGATCGAGCGTCGCGAGCCCGCCCCGGAGCACGGACGGCGGGTCGAGGCAGGTCACGTCGTCGTTCGAGACGACCACCCAGTCGGGGGCGTACTCCATGGCCCGGCGGATTCCCGCGTTCACATTGTGCCCGAACTTGAAGTCCGGGTCCCGCCCGCTCTCGACAAAGACGATCTGGAGGCCCCGGAAGAGCTGCTCGCGGCATCGCTGCGCGAGCGGCGCTTGCGCGTCCAGGGTAGGGATCACGACCACGACGCGACGATCGCCATCGGCCTCCCGGAGGTCGGCGCGTCCGCGGGGCCAGCCCTTCAGCCAGGTCACGAGCGCATCCCGGTCCTTTAGGCGGCGGTAGAAGTCGAGGACATCTTCCGTCCTCGGCGATTGGAAGAGCTCTCGCAGCGCGGACCAGCTTGAATTCGGTGGGACCGGGGCCTGCATGCTTCCGAGGAAGGGTGCCGGAGCGCCTACGTCCTTCGGGACTTATCGTTCGCTACGGGACTCGGGGCACGATCCGGTCGAGTCTGGGCTTCCCGAGGCCGGGCACCCCCGTGAGAGCCGGCCCGGTCTCCCTCCGTCGGAGGTCGCGGGTGTAGCACGCTACGGCTCACCCCGCGCCCGGCCGATGGGGCTGCCCGAATTTGAATCGGGGTCCCGGGCTCCCAAAGCCCGAAGGATGGACCAGTAGAGCGGACCGAGGCGCGTCCTCGCGCCCGTAGCTACCCCACAGCCCCGCATGCCGGCCTAGACCGCTTCGACCTGCTTCAACGTTCGGCCGATGCGGCACTCCGCTGGGCCGTCCTTCACGGTCGTGACCCGGAACCGCTGCTTCGACGGAAGGGAGGGACCGGCGCAGGTCCACCAGTTCGAGCAGTCGAGCCGTCGGCACTGGTACCGTCCGACCTCGACCGAGCTCCCGACGATCGCGCTCTGGGATTCGACCACGAGCGTCCTCGGGACCGACTTCACCTCCACGACGTTCGCCTCGGTCTCCTGGAGCGCGCACGGGTGCGTCACCGGGCGAACCTTCGTGACGGAGTACCGTCGCCCCGGGTCGAGCGTGAGGCAGGCGTGCCGGTACGGACAGGTCCGGCAGACCGGGCCCCCGCCCTGATAGATGAACTCGTACCCCTCGTGCGCCTCGGCCCTCGCCAGCAGTGTGATCTCGGCCATGGATTCTTTTTCCTACTCCAGCACCCCGGTCGTACGCGCCAGCCGTTCGGCGGCATCGCGGGTGAGCCCGTTGTCGCCGAGGATCGTGTATCGTTCGGGCCGGATCGAGTGCGCCATCGCGAGCGCCCGGGTGACCTCGTCCTTCGAGACCCCGAGCTCGCGCGCGGTCGTCGGCGCGCCGATCGCGAGGAGGGCGTTCTTGATCCGTCGCCAATCCCCCCCGTGCAGGTACATCATCATGATCGCCCCGACCCCGCACTGCTCGCCGTGGAGGCTCGGTCGCTCGGAGATGCGGTCGAGAGCGTGGCTGAAGAGGTGCTCGCTGCCGGAGCACGGTCGGGAGGAGCCCGCGACGCTCATCGCGATGCCGGCGACCAGTATGGGACGGATCGCGATCCATACCGACTCCTCGAGGTTCGGCTTGATCGAATCCGCGTGGTCGATGATCTCCTGGGCGGCGTACTCGCTCAGGGTCGCTGCCGTGCTCGAGTACTCCTCGTTGCGCAGGCGGACCGCGAGCCGCCAGTCGAGGACGGCCGTGCAGTTCGAGATCACGTCGGCGCACCCCGAGGCGAGCAAGCGGAACGGTGCCTGGACGATCAGCTGGGTGTCGGCGATGACGCCGACCGGGACCGCGGCCTCCGTGCTCGTGATGGTGTCGACTCCGTGAAGGGACGCCCGCGGGGAGGAGATCCCGTCGTGCGCGGCTGAGGTCGGGAGGCTCACGAACGGGATCCTTCGTCGTGCCGCGACCACCTTCGTGATGTCGATCTTGCTCCCGCCGCCGACGCCGACCAGGAACCGCGCCCCGCTCTCTTGCACGAGGCCCTCGACGCGGATGACCTCCGCTTCGGTCGCCTCCTGGGCGATCACGGTGGTCGCGTCAAAGCCCCCGTCGTTCAGGATCTGGGTCGCCCGGTTCCCCGCGAGCTCCGCCGTCTTCGGGCCCGTGACCACGGCTCCCTGCCGCGGGAAGTCGAACTCCCGGCAGGTCCCCGCGAGGTCGTCGAGCACCCCGTGGCCCACGAGGACGATCCGGGGGAAGACCATCCCCTTCGCCTTGCCGAACGCGGCGTCGAGCCCGGGGACGGGGCCGGCCGAGAGCGGAGACTGGTCGACCATCGCCCGAGGGGGCGAACGAAGGGTGCGCCCTCATTAGCCTTCCGTCCCCGCCAGCTCCGGCGCCGTGACGCCGGCCCAGCGCTCACCGTCCGGGAACGTCTCCCCAGAGCACCTTGTGCTCCTGGAGCATCACCCGGACGTCGAGCCGATCGTGCAGCACCCAGTCCGCGAGTCGGCCCGCGTCGGTGCCCCAGACCGGTTGGAACACCACGGTCGCGGGCCCCCGAGGCCGCTTCAGGACCCGCTTCGCGTACACGTAGTCCGCCCGGTCGGCGAGGACGAACTTGAGAACGTCCTGCGTCCGCAGGAGCGGAAGGTTCCCCCAGCGGTTGTGCGATTCCATCCCGGAGGAGGGACACTTCACGTCCACGCTCAGGACCACGTCCGGGACCGCGAGGTAGGGTTCGACGTCGAGCGACCCCCCGGTCTCGATGACCGTGGTGATCCCGCGTGCAGCGAGCGCCGCGACCAGCTCGAGCGACTCCTTCTGAAGCAGCGGTTCCCCTCCGGTGAGGCAGACGTGGCGGGTGCGGTTCCGCTCGACCTCTTTCACCAGGGAGGGAATCGTGCGGGGCCGCCCCGGGCCGAACGAGTAGGGCGTGTCGCACCATCGGCAGCGCAGGTTGCACCGGGCGGTCCGAACGAACGTCGTGCGGACCCCCGTGTACGGCCCCTCGCCCTGGATCGAGTGGAAGACCTCGATGATCCGCATCGACCCCCGGCTCGGCCCAGGGCCTCATCTCGTTTCCGCCCGAGCTCTCGTGCGCGCGGGGACGCGCTAAAATACGGAGGCCGCGTGAAAGCCGCCACATGGAGCCGGCTCGGGCCCGCCACTGGCAGGAGGCCTGGGCCCGCGCGGGCCTGCCGACCGGACGGCGAGCGCCCGGCCGCGGGAAGTTCTTCGCGCTGGTCGCGTATCCGGGGACGAGCGGGTTCTTCCACTTCGGACACATCC
>DAHVAA010000025.1 GCA_027314845.1 Thermoplasmata archaeon
GCTCCAACGAATCAAGGGGAAGGCCCAGAACGCCCAGAGCGCGGCCCGTCTGATGGCCCAGGTGAGGGCCGCGATCAGCGAGGAACGGCGCTACGGGACGCCCGAAGAGGAGATCGAGGCGCTCTGGGCCGAGGTCGACCGGATCACGCGCGAGAAGAAGCGCGCGAGCGAAGGTCCCCCGCTCGAGCCCGAAACGGCGACCGAGGGGGAGGTCGCCCCCGGGGACGACATGGTTCCGGCCCCGGCGGGGGACGGTGCGCGGCCATCGGACCTCGAGGCGGCCCAGTCCCGGGTCTCGGAGCCGGGAGACGACGAGGAGCCCGAGGCGCGGGCGTTCCGCCAATCCCTCTACGTCCCGTACGCCCCGCCGGACTTCGGCGGGAACGAGACGGACAACGACCCCAATTCCTCCCCCTCCGGCCGCCCGCGGCCGAGGTCCCGACCCCGCCCGTAACAGTTAAGTAGGTATCGCAAGTGGTTTATACCACTTGTCGCGAGGCGGCGCCCGACCGGTGACGCGCGAGGTCGGCACGGTTCTTTCCGTGACCCCGACCGGCCGTATCACTCTCCGCGCCCCTTCCGCCGAGGTCGTTCCTGAGGGGACCGGCGTGCGGGACGCGCGCGGGATCCTCCGCGGGAAGGTCGTCCGGGTATTCGGGCCGGTCGACCGACCGTACTTGAGCGTCCGGCCCCGAAGGACGCCCACGCCGGCGGAGGGACTCGCCCTCCTCGGCGCGACCCTCGTGCGCGAGTAGGGAAGGAATCGGAGAGCATGCAGGAAGGAGAGGCTCCGACGAACGGCGAGAAGAGCGCGGCCCGGCCGGAAGACCTCGCCGTCCCGACCCGCTGTACGAGCTGCGGGTCAACGCACCTCACCCGCGACTACGAGCGGGGAGAGCTTGTCTGCGACGAATGCGGCCTCGTGCTCGAGGAGTCGATGATCGACCAGGGGCCGGACTGGCGAGCGTTCGACGCCGAGCAAGGGGAGAAGCGGGCGCGTACCGGGGCTCCGACCACGTTGACGATCCACGACAAGGGGCTCTCCACCGAGATCGGCTGGAAGAACCGGGACCCGTACGGAAAGTCGATCCCGACGCGCAACCGCGCGCAACTGTACCGGCTTCGCAAATGGCAGCGCCGCATCCGGGTATCGAACGCGACCGAGCGGAACCTCGCCTTCGCGCTCGCCGAGCTCGACCGGATCGCCTCGGGCATGGCGCTTCCGCGCAACGTGCGGGAGACCGCCGCGATGATCTACCGCAAGGCGGTGAACCGCAACCTGATCCGGGGCCGGTCGATCGAAGGGGTCGTGGCCGCGTCCCTCTACGGCAGCTGCCGGCAGTGCAACGTGCCGCGGACGCTCGACGAGATCGCCTCGAAGTCCCGGATCGGCCGCAAAGAGATCGGCCGGACGTACCGCTTCATGACCCGCGAGCTTCACCTGAAGCTGATGCCGACCCGACCGCAGGATTACATCCAGCGGTTCTGCTCGGAGCTCAAGCTGAAGGGCGAGATCCAGACGCGCGCGAACGAGATCCTGAAAGAGGCGACCGAACGCGAGCTCACGAGCGGCCGGGGCCCGACGGGCGTCGCGGCGGCGGCGATCTACATCGCGAGCGTCCAGTGCGGAGAACGCCGCACGCAGCGCGAGGTCGCCGAGGTCGCGGGAGTGACCGAGGTCACGATCCGCAACCGCTACAAAGAGCTCACCGAGAAGCTCAACCTGCGCGTGATGCTGTAGACGCCGCCGGCCCGGACCCGGCCTACGGCCCGGTCCGGACAACGGCGAGGACGAAGCCGTCGTGGCCTTTCGTACCGACCGTCTGGAGGGCGGTCGCGCTGACCCGCCGGTCCGCGTAAAGACGGTCGAAGAAGCGACGGATCCCCACGACGTTCTCGTCGAGGCTCGAAGCGTCGGCCACGCCGCCCCCGCGGACGACGTTGTCGACGACGATCGTGCCCCCGGGCCGCGCGAGGCCCACGGCCCGGTCGAAGTACTCGGCCGTGGTCGGCTTGTCGGCGTCGATGAAGACGAGGTCGAACGGTCCGCCACCCTCCGCCGCGAGCGCGGTGAGGCTGTCGAGCGCAGGTCCCTCGCGGACCGTGACGACCGACCCGAGCTCCGCTCGGGCGAGGTTGTCCCGCGCCACCGCGACATGGAGGGGGTTCCGCTCGAGCGTCACGAGGGTTCCGCCGGGAGGGAGCGCGCGAGCGAGCCAGATCGCGCTGTAGCCGCCGAGGGTCCCGACCTCGAGAATGGTTCGAGCGGCGGTCGCGCGGGCGAGGAGGTAAAGGAACTTCCCCTGCGTCGGGCTCACCTGGATCGGCGGGAGGCCGGCTCGCGCGCTCCGCTCGAGCGCTCCTTCGAGCACGGAGTCGGACGTAGCGAGACGGTCCTCGAGGTATCGGTCGACCGTCGACCAGCTGGGGATCGAGTCCATGGCCCTCCGGGTCGGTCGGCGGAGCGACCGGAGCTCAATACCGTTCTCCCTTCGTCGGCCCCGCGACGCGGAACTATAACTGAGACCGCGGTAACCCTGCGCCGACGCGAGGCGCCGAGTGGAGGACCTACTTCGCACCGCATTGGGGATCGCGGAGGCGAGCGGAGTGGTCTACGCCGATGCCCGGGTCGTCGCCCCGCAACGATACGTCTACCTCGGGGTCCGTGACGGCGCGGCGAGCGCGCTCACGGACTCGCGCGCCGAGGGCCTTGGGGTCCGCGTGCGGACCGACCGTGCGTGGGGTTTCGCGGCAACGAGCGAGCTCACTCCGACCGCCGCCCGGACCACGGCTCGTCTAGCCGTTCGTCTCGCACGCGCCGCCGGCCGGACGGCCCGGACCCCCCTCACGGTCACCGAGGAACGGGGGCCGTCCAACGGTCGGTATGAGTCCACGGTCCGGCGCGACCCGTTCGAAGTGGACCGCGCCGAGGTGCTGGACCTTCTTTCCACCGCGGAGGCCCGTCTCCACGTGAGCTCCGACATCAAGAGCGGGACCGCGTCGTTCCAGGCGTGGGAGTCGACGAAGTGGTTCGCCGCCGCAGACCGCTCTTCGTACCGAGCGCATATCGTTCAGGTGGGGGCAGGGATGAGCGCCACGGCGGTGCGCGGGGGCCAGGTCCAGCGCCGGAGCGGGCCGACCTCCTTCGGCGGCGACTACTCGCAGGCCGGCTACGAGTACGTCGAGGGACTTCGACTCGCGGAGCGGGCGGAGACGGTGGGCCGCGAAGCGGCCAAGCTGCTCGACGCACCGGTCTGTCCGACCGGCCGCACGACCCTCGTCCTCGCCTCCGACCAGCTCGCGCTCCAGGTCCACGAGTCGGTCGGACATGCGGTCGAGCTCGACCGTATCTTCGGGTCCGAGGCCGCCTACGCGGGAACGAGCTGGGTCGCTCCGGAAGCGATCGGGCATCTACGCTACGGAAGCTCGCTGCTGAACATCGTCGCCGACGCGACCGAACCCGGCGGTCTTGGTACGTTCGGCTGGGACGACGAGGGAGTAGCGGCCCAGCGCACTCCGATCGTCCAGGCGGGCGTGCTGACCGGGGTGCTCTCCTCGCGCGAATCGGCGGCGCAACTCGGGCTTTCTCGTTCGGGCGGGACCGCGCGTGCGGACGGGCCGGACCGCGCCCCCCTCGTCCGGATGACGAACGTCGACCTTTTGCCGGGGGACCTCTCCTTGTCCGAGCTTCTGAAGGGCGTCGCGGACGGGATCTACCTCCAGACGAACCGGTCCTGGTCGATCGACGACAAGCGGCTCAACTTCCAGTTCGGCACGGAGGTAGGTTACCGGATCGTGCGGGGGGAGATCGGGGAGCTCATCCGGAACCCGATCTACGCCGGCATGACGCCCCAGTTCTGGGGTTCGCTCGACGCGGTCGCGGACCGATCGACCTGGCACCTCTGGGGGATTCCGAACTGCGGAAAGGGCCAGCCTTCCCAGGTGGCCCGTGTGAGCCACGGGGCGCCGGTCGCGCGGTTCCGCGACGTCGCGGTGCGGGGGGGATGAACCGTGAGCGCGAAGGGAGGCCGGAGCGAGCTCGTTCGCCGGTCCTTCGACGCGCTCGACGAGCGCCAGAGCGCCGACGTGCGCTGGGTCCGCTCCTTCTGGATGACGATCCGCTTCGCGAACGGCCGGATCCACCAGCCGCACCTGGAGCGCTCCACGCACCTCTCCTACCGGGTCGCGGACGGCCAGCGGCTCGGCATCGCCACGGGCGTCGATCTCTCGCCGCGGGGCCTCGACGCGCTCCGCACGACGGCCGCCGGCCTTGCTCGCGTCGCGCCGGCCGAGACGAAGTTCCCCGGCTTCCTGGACGGACGCGGGCGAGCTCCGCGCCGGACCCCGTACTCGGAGGCGACGGCCGCGCTGTCGCCCGAGGCCGCCACGAAGCTCGCCGAACGGATTCTCGCGGCGGCCGAGGCGGCCGCGCCCCACGGCCGCGTGGCGGGGGCAGTGAACGTGGGTGGCGAAGAGCTCACGGTCGCGAACTCCGCCGGACTTGGCCGCACGAGCCGCACTTCGCTGGCCCAGGCGAGCGTGCTGGTCGACCGACCCGACCGCGACCCTCCGGTCTCGGGCTGGTCGGAAGCTGCGCACTGGGACGCGCGCCGCCTCGACGCGGAGCTGCTCGGCCGAGAGGCCGGTGAGCGCGTCGCCGCGACCGAGCCCGAGGCGGTCCCGCCGGGAAAGTACCGCGTGGTCCTCCGCGGCCCGGCGCTTTCCGAGGCCCTGAGCTTCCTCGCCCACCTCGGCTTCGGCGGCCAGGGCGAGGTCGAGAAGTGGAGCTGCCTTGCCCGCAAGCGGGGGATCCGCGTGGCGCCCGAGTCCGTGCATCTGGTCGACGACCCGACCTCGCGGGAGACGATCCCCCAGTCGGTCGACTACGAGGGGACGGCGACCCGCCGCGTCACGCTGCTGGACCACGGGGTCGCCGGCCCGGTCGTCACCGACCTCGTGACCGGTGGGCGGCTCGGGCGACGGCCGACCGGCCACGCTTTCCCACCCGAGTCCCCCTGGGGGGAGTACGGACCGATGCCGTCGCACCTCCTCCTCGCGCCGGGCGACGCGACCGAGGAGGAGCTGGTCCGCGAGACCCGACGCGGGATCCTCGTCACGCGGTTCCACTACGTTCGCGTCGTCGACCCCGGTCGGGGGATCATCACGGGGATGACCCGGGACGGGACGTACCGGATCGAGCGGGGCGAGGTCGTGGGGCCGGTCCGGAACCTCCGGTTCACGGAGAGCGTGCTCACCATGCTCGCGGGGATCGAGTTGCTCGGGAAGGAACGGCGGATCTACTCCTCCGAGCGCGGCAGCAGCAGCGCGACCACGCCGGCCGCGAGCGTGCGCTCCTTCCAGTTCACCTCCGCCACCCTCTTCTAAGCGCGTTCGCTCGCTCGACCATGAGCCGCCCGCTGCCGTTCGCCGTGCTCGCCTCGGGGGCGGGGACGACGCTCGACGCGCTGGCCGCGGAGGTCGAAGCGGGGCGACTGCCGGCCCGCATCGTGCTCGTCGTCTCCGACCGACCGGGAGCGCCGGTGCTCGAGAAGGCGCACGGGCACGGCCTTCCCACCCTCGCCCTCCCCGCCCGGGGCGTCGAACCCGAGGCGTGGGGGGAGCGCCTCAGCGCGGAGCTCGACGCCCGGGGCGCCGAGCTCGTCGTGCTCGCCGGGTTCCTCAAGATCCTGCCGGCCGGCTGGGTCGAGCGATGGCACGGCCGGGCGGTGAACGTCCACCCGTCACTCCTCCCCCGCTACGGGGGTCCGGGGATGTACGGGGAGCGGGTCCACGCCGCGGTACTGGCCGCGAACGAGCCCGAGACCGGCGTCACGGTCCACCTTGTCACCACGGACGTAGACGGGGGACCGGTCGTGGCCCAGGAACGGGTCCCGGTCCTCGCCGGCGACACGCCGGCCTTGCTGCGCGCCCGACTCCACCCGGTGGAGGTTCGCTTGCTCGCCGCGACGATCCGTCGGTTCGCGGAGGGAACTCTCCCGCTCCCTCACCCGGGACGGGAACGACCGCCGGCCGACCGGGACCGCCGTCGGGGCGCCGAGCGCTGAGCCTTCGCTCGGGGCGCCGTCGGACGCGGGAGGAGCTCATCCAGCGCTGTCGCCTGCGACGGGAGCTCGATGCGGATCCGGTGCCGGGTCGTCTTCGGAGGGAAGAGGTCGCCCTTGTGCGCCCGGTCGATCACCTCGGCTTTCGTGATCGGCAGTCCCGGCCGCCAGGGTTCCAGGGAGACCACGTCGCTATCGTAGTCGAACAGCCACGCCGGAACTCGCTCGAGCTTGAGTCGACGGGCCGCCTCGACACGGTGGTGGCCGTTCAGGATCACGAGCGAGCCGCGGGCGACCCAGATCGGGTCGGCAAAGACCCGCGACGACCGGATCTCCTCGACAAGCTCGCCGACGTTCTCCTCCTCGATCCGCTCATGGGCCCTCAGCTCGGCGAGCGGAACGAGGGCAAACTCGACGCGCGCGTCCGTCATGCGGCCGTGCCCCCTCTCGCCTCCCGGACCGCTCGACGGACGTACACCTCGACCATCCGGCGACGGTAGTCGGGAAGCAGGAACGTGTTGTGGACCGGGCGCACGCGCCGCATCACGGCCTCCGCCAACCCGTCCAGGGCGCTTTCGGAGAGCGTCGACCCTTCGAGCGGGGAAGTGAGCTCGTCGAACCGACGCGGGTAGGTCTCGAGGCCACCGACCGCGAGACGGAGCGCCTCCACGCGCTCCCCGTCCCACCGGCCCGCGACCGCGACCCCGAGCTCGGGGAAGTCGAACGAGGGGCGGACGCGGAGCTTCTTGTAACGGCCGCGCTGACCGCGCGCCGCCCGCGGGAGGTGGACCGCGACCAGGAGCTCTCCCGGTCCAAGCTGCGTGCGTCGTATCCCATCGCCCGCCGGGTCGTAGAGGTCGGAGACCGGGACCCGACGCCGGCCGGCCGGACCGGCAAGCTCCACGACGGCGTCGAGCACGAGGAGCGTGGGGGCGATGTCCCCGGAGAACGTCGCGTAGCATCGCTCCTTCTGAGGAACGACATGGCAGCGGTCGCCGTCCGCTTTGAGGCAGAATCCCAGGCTCGCCCGCCAGAAGTAGCTCTGGTTGAAGAAGAAGCAGCGCGTCTCCACGAGGAGGTTCCCCCCGACCGTCCCGCTCGCCCGGACGAGTGGGGTCGCGACCTCACCGAGGGCGTCCTGCACCCCGGGGTACGCCGCCGCGAACTCGCGGTCCGCCTCAAGGTCAGAGAGCCGCTCCATCGCGCCGATCCTCTCGAGCGAGTGGCCGCGGAGCTCCGCGATGCCGTCGAGCGCGATCAGATGGGGCTTGAGATTGAGGTGCATCTTGTAGTTCGGCAACAGGTCGGTCCCGCCGGCGAGGTAGTCGGAGGCCCCCGCGTGGTCCGACGCGAGCCGAACCGCCTCCTCCACCGTCCTCGGGCGGTGAAGCTCGAACGTGTCGAGGTGCATGGCGCCCTTTTACCCCCCCTTCCAGGCGCGGCCCTCGGCCCGCCGTCGGTCGATCCCGCGCACGACGCGGTCCGGGGTGATCGGTAGCTCCGTGAACCGGACCCCCACCGCGTCGTAGAGCGCGTTCCCCACGGCCGGCAGGGTGGCGATGAGCGGACCCTCGCCCGCCTCCTTCGCCCCGAACGGCCCTTCCGGGTCGTCCGCGCCCACCAGGTGGATCTCGACCTCGGGCATCTGCTGCGGCATCGGGATCTTGTACTCGAGGAGCGACGGATTGAGCAGGCGCGAGGAGCGGTAGTTCATCGACTCGCCCATGATTTGGCCGAGCCCCATGTGGATCGACCCTTCGATCTGTCCCTCCACCGCGAGACGGTTGAGCGGCCGACCGCAGTCAAAGCCGGCCCAGATCTTCTCGACGTGGTACTCGCCGGTCTCGACGTCGACCGCGACCTCGGCCACGTAGGCCGCGAACGAGTACGCCGGTGCCGTCCCGGCCTTCGCTCCCTTGAACGAACCCCCCTTCGGCCGGGTCTGGTAGGACCCGCTCGCGGTCAGCGCGCCCTTCGATTCCATGGCGCGGTGGAGGGCCTCCATGAACGATACGGACGCCGGCGGCTCCCCCGCGACCTCGAACCGCTCGTGGCCCACGCGGACCTGTTCGGACGGACGCCCGAGGAGCTCGGCCGCGGCCAGGACGAGATGGCCCTTCAGCTCCTCCGCGGCCGCTCGGGCCGCGTTGCCCATCATGAAGGTAACGCGGCTCGAGTAGGAGCCGAGGTCGACCGGGCTCACGTCCGAGTCGACCCGCTGGACGTGCACCCGTTCGAGGTCGACCCCGAGTACCTCCGCCACGATCGCCGCGAGGAGGGTGTTCGACCCCTGGCCGATGTCGGCCTGCATCGAGTGGACCGCGATGCCGCCGTCCATGTCGACCTTGAGGTGGACGGTCGACTGCGGCATCTTCGGGGTGAAATGGATCGGGCTGTTGGACCCCGAGATGTAGAACCCGCAGCCGAGACCGACCCCACGTCCGTAGGGAAGTCGGCGGAACTTCTTCGCCCAGTCGCTCGCCACGCGGACCGCGCGCAGGCACTCAAGGAACGAGGTCGACGTGATCTGGAACTGGTTGACCGTCACGGAATTCGGCGGGAGCGCGTTCCGTTCCCGCAGGTCGAACGGGTCGATCCCGGTGGCTTCGGCGAGCTCGTCCAGTGCGAGCTCGACCGAGTAGCGGATGTTCGTCCCCCCGTGCGCCCGCATTGCGCCCGACGGGGGCTTCGTCGTATAGACTCGACGGCCGCGGTACCGGAAGTTCGGCACGCGATACGGCCCCATCGCGAGCACTCCGTTGTAGTAGGTGGTGACGGTGCCGATGGAGCTCCCCGCGCCGCCGTCGATCAGCGCCTCGATGTCGTAGGCGAGGAGGTTCCCCTCCGCGTCAGCGGCGATGCGGACATCGTTCTGGGTGGGATGGCGCCCGTGGTTCGTGTAAAAGACGTCCTCGCGGTCGAACAGGATCTTCACCGGCCGTCCGGTCTCGAGGGCGAGAGCCGCGCAGACGATCTCGTGCGGAAGGGGGTCGGATTTTCCGCCAAAGCCGCCGCCGACCTCGGGCTTGATGACGCGGATCCGGTGCATCGGGATCCCCAGCACCTCAGAGAGCGCCCGGTGAAGGTAGTGCGGCACCTGGGTCGCGCTCCACACCGTCAGCCGACCGTCGGGCGTTGCCTCTGCGATCGTCGCCATCGGTTCGGTGAACGCATGGGTGACCCCGGCGAAAGTGCCGCGGATGCGCACCGTATGCCGGGCTCTCGAGAACGCGGCCTCCACGTCGCCGAAGTGCTGGACGACCTCCTTCTGGATGTTCGACCCGGCGAGGCCGCGCGCGTGGATCGGCTCGCTGACCTTCGAGGTACCCATGCGCGGGTCGGCGTGCTCGGGGAGCGGCTCCGCATCCACGCGGACGAGCGCAAGGGCGGCCTCGGCGGTCGCTTCGTCCCGGGCCGCGACGGCCGCCAGGATGTCCCCGATGTACCGGACCTTCCCGACCGCCATCGCCGTTTCGTCATGCGTGATCGGAAGGACTCCGAACGGCGTGGGGTAGCGTTCGCCGGTCAGGACGGCATAGACCCCGGGCAACGCCCGCGCGGCACGGACGTCGATCGCCCGCAGCCGCGCGTGAGGCCAGGGGCTGCGCAGGAGCCGGCCCACGAGCATGCCCGGGCGCTGGATGTCGTCAGTGTACTCGGCCCGCCCGGTGACCTTGAGCGGGCCTTCTACGTACGGGATCCGCCGGCCGAGCAACCGGTACGGGCTCTCGGGGGCGCTCGCCACTACCGCCCTCCGGCCGCCGCGCGGATCGCCTCGATGATCTTCGTGTAGCCGGTACATCGGCAGAGGTTGCCCGAGATCGCGCGCTCGATCTCTTCTCGGGATGGACTGGGGTTTGACCGCAAGAGCGCGGTGGCGGTGACGACGAACCCCGGCGTACAGAAACCGCACTGCGTCGCCCCGTGCTCGACGAAGGCGGCCTGGACCGGCGAGAGGCCCTGAGGGGGCGAGATCCCTTCGATGGTGGTGACCTCGTGGCCCTCCACGAGTCGCGCGAGCGTGAGGCAACTCAGCGTCGGGCGACCGTCGAGGAGCACCGCGCAGCAGCCGCAGGTGCCGAGGTCACACCCGCGCTTGGTCCCGGTGAGGCGGAGGTCCTCCCGCAGCAGGTCCAGCAGCACCCGATGGTCCGGGCACGGGACGTCGACCGGCTGCTCGTTGAGCCGGAACCTAAGGAGGGGGTCGCGGGGCGGCATCGTGGTCACGAATCTCGGTCCGAATATCAACCGTTCGAGTACCTAAGCTCGCAGGATGCATCTCGCGCACCATCTCGGCGACGATGCTCACCGCGATCTCGGCCGGACTCTCGGCGCCGAGGGTAAGGCCGACGGGCGACCGCACTCGGGCGAGCGCTTCGCGAGCGATCCCGCGAGCGCGCAGTTTCGCGTACAGGTGTTCCCGCTTCGCCGCGCTCGCGATGAGGCCGATGGAGTTCGGAAAGCGCTCGATCGACCGGGCGAGGACCTCGAGGTCCTTGTCGGCATCGTACCCCAGAACGAACAGGTGCGTGAAGTTCGCCGGGTCGAAGACCTCCCAAAGTCGTTCGGGCGCCACGACCTCGCAACGGTCGGCGAGGGGGAACCGGTCGCGCCCAACCCAGTCGGGCCGGTCGTCACCAACACTGAAGTAGTACTCGAGCGTCGGCTAGAGCGCGGCCAGAGCGTGGGCTACGTGCCCGCCTCCCCAGAGGAGGACGTTGGGCCGCGCGGGGACGTACTCGATCGAGATCGTGACCAAGCCGCCGCAAAGGCTGGGGAGGCCACCGGTTCGCCAGGCCGCAAGGTCGAAGTGGTGAAGGCCTCCGCCACGCTCTTCGAAGGCACGAAGCGCGAGGCGCTTCACCTCCTCTTCGAGGGCGGCTCCGCCGACGGTGCCGACCGTCGACCCATCCGGACCGACCAGCATCGACGCGCCGAGCTTACCCGGGACCGAGCCGGTCGTCTCGACCACGGTCGCTCGCACGAACGACTCGTGGGCCTCGAGCCGGCGCAGCGCCTCTCGGGTCAGCCGTCGGTCCATCTCTGTTCACTCCTCGCCCCGCGCCTGCCAGAGCTCGAGAGCCGCGCGGTACTGTTCGGGGGTGTCGACGTTCGCCACGACGCCGGCGTCCTCGACGGGGACCCGACGCACTTGGGGACCGAACACAGGAAGACGCGACCGCAGGGGCGCATCGGACCGCAGTTCCAGGATCCGGGGGCGGACCGGAGGACGCCAGAGGACGGGGTGGCCGCCCTGTCCCTCGAACGTCGGGAGGAACCACACTCCAAGGAGGTCGGACCGTTCTAGGGCCATCAGGGTCTCGACCGTCCGAGGGGAGACGAACGGGTGGTCGACCGGCCAGAACAGCACGCTGCGTTCCACGGGGAGCGCCGAGAGGCCCGACTGGACCGAGGCCGTACGGCCCTCGTACCAGTTCTCCGCGTCCACCAGCGCTACGTCCAGGCCCCGAACCTCGTGCGCGATGGGAGTGCGATGGGCCCCCACAACCACCACGACCGGGTCGAACCCCTCGTCGAGCACGGATTCGGCCAACCGACGGACCGCCGTCCGTTCCCCCGTTCGAAGGAGCGCCTTCGGGAACCCACCGAACCGTTCGGACTCTCCGGCGGCCAGGATCAGCGCCGCGCTCGTCATCGAACACTCGGGCCCGCGTGGGGCCTCGCAGCGCAAACGTGGCGCAGTTAGTAAAGACCGTGGCCGGCGTGCCAGACCGTTCGGGACCGGGGGGAGCGAGCGGACCCGGCGCCGCTAAAACGTCCGCCGGGTCCGCGCTGCGTGACGCCCGTCCCTCGACCGCCGTGGGTGGATTTTAAATACCCGGGCCGAGTGGCCGCGCCGCTCCATGACTCACCCAAACGACGTACCACCGTCCCTCCTTCTACCGCAGCTCGCGACGGAACTGCGTAACCGCCAGGCCGTCCAGCCCCCCGTGTGGGCGACATTCGTCAAGACCGGGGTCCACAAACAGCGGGCGCCCGTGCAGACCGACTGGTGGTACCTCCGCAGCGCTTCGGTCCTGAGGAAGATCTACGTGCACGGGTACGTCGGGGTCGCTCGGCTCAGTGCCGAGTACGGCGGAAAGCGCGACCGGGGCAGCGCACCCTACCACGCCCGCACGGGGTCCCGCGCGATCCTGCGTGAGATCGTCCACCAGCTCGAGAAAGCCGGGCTCGTCCAGCCGTACAAGACCCGAGGGCGGCGCGTCAGTCCCGAGGGGGAGAAGTTGCTCGCGTCGGTATCGAAGGAGATCCTCCAGAAGCTCGCGACGGCCCGACCCGAACTCGCCAAGTACCTCTAGCGACCGTACGGTAGGCGGGGAGGAGTGACCGATGGCGTACGGAGAGGACCCCGAGCTCGCCGAGCTCCGGCGGCGTCGGCTCCGCCAGCTGCAAGATATGCAGGGCGCGGAATCGGCAAACTCGCAGGCTTACGCGGCGCAAGAGGCCGAGATGCAACGACGCGAGTCCGAGCGTTCGGAGGTGCTTCGGCGCATCCTGACCCCGGAGGCGCGCGAGCGGCTCGGTCGCATCCGGCTCGCAAAGCCCGAGGTCGCCCAGTCGGTCGAGCAGCAGCTGATCTCGCTCGCCGCGAGCGGCCGGTTGCAGCGGCAGGTGGACGACGCGACGCTGCGGGCGTTGCTCGAGCGCATCGCCCCCGAGCGCCGGGAGATCTCGATCACGCGTCGCTGAACGTGGAGAACCATGGCGAATCGTAGGAAAAGCCTCGCCCGCAAGACCCGCCTCAACCGGATCGTCAAATCGAACCGCCGGGTCCCGGCGTGGGTCATGCAGCGCACGAGTCGCCGGGTCACGCGCCACCCGAAGCGCCACACC
>DAHVAA010000026.1 GCA_027314845.1 Thermoplasmata archaeon
GCTCCGGGACCTGGTGGACGTCCCGTTGGTCGTGCCTTCGAACAGCATGCAGCACATCGAGGACGTCCATCTCCTGGTCTGCCACCTGCTGACGGCGTACCTGAGGGACGAACAGCCCGGCGCGTCCCGATGACCATCGTCCGGGTCCGGGACTACATGGTGCTCGAGGTCGAGCACCTGCGCGAGACCGCCACGGTGGGCCAGGCGATCTCCCGATTGACTCGGAGCCGTCACCACGGGTTGCCCGTGACCGACGCCCGCGGCCACCTGGTCGGGTTCGTCAGTGCGAAGGAGCTCCTCCGCCACGCGGCGGAGGCGGCGACGCCCCTCGGGAAGATCATCCGACCGGGGACGTACACCGCGTATCCCGACACCGTGCTCGATGACGCGGCGCGGATCATGTTCCGCTTCGGATTGCGCGACCTCCCCATCATCGACACCGACGGCCGGCTCTGCGGCATGATCTCGAACCTCGACATCGTACGGTCCCACTTCGAGCGGGCTTCGCCCGCGAAGGCCGATACGCTGAAGCGGCTCCTCTCCGATCGCTACGGGCTGGCGTTCTCCTTCCACCGCGGGCTCGTGCCGATCGACCGCCTCACGCCGACCCAGTGGAAGGTCTTCGAGGACGAGCTCGAGGGCCGGCGCTACGAGCTCGAGCGGGGCTTCGCGGAGCCGGTCCTCGTGCTGCAGAAGGGAGACCGCTGGATCCTGGTCGACGGGCACCACCGGGCGCTCGCCGCCCGCGAGATGGGCCTCGCGCAGCTTCAGGCGTTCGTCCTTACGTGCGACCGGCCCGAGCAGTTCGCGAGCCTGGAGACCGGCTTCGAACGCATCGCGAAGGAGCACCACCTCGGGAGCGTCTCCGACATCGAGATCGACCGTTCGAGCCACCACCCGCTCATCGAAGTGACGACCCAGCTCATCCGACGGTTCGAAGGGAGCGACCTCTCCTCGGAACCGTAGGAAGGTCGCAACCCTAGGCATAAGAAAGCGGCCGAGGTCCCACCTCAAGCGATGGAACTCCCGCTGCCGCCGCTCTCGATCGATGCGACGCTCGTGCCGTTCGCGGTCGTCGCGATCTCGATGATCGGCGTGACGATCTTCCTGCTCGCGAAGATCCTGCCGTCCGACGGTCGCCCCCCGCTCGTCACGCAGATGGTCCTCGCGCTCGCCGTGCTCGCCGGTGGCAGCCTGCTGATCCTTGCGCTGCTCTTCGTCTTCCTCAACCCGAACGGGACCGACTCCTGGACCTGGGTGCTGATGTCGTTCAATTTCATGATGATGGCCCCGGCCGGCATCTGGTTCATCGGGGTTATCCTGTTCCGCGACCGCCGCGTCCGCACGGACAGCTGGGCCTGGCCCGCCACCATCGCGACCGTGACGACCGGCTCGGAAGCGCTGATGGGGGTCCTCTTCGTCACCGGGGTGGCCGCCTCGACGCCCGACCTCGCCACCGCGCTCGCTGAGGGACTCACCTCGGTCTGGTTCTTCTGGTCGATGGCGGGCGTGATGGCGGCGTTGCTCCTTTGGGCGCCGCTCTCTCGCATCGAGCGCCGCGCGCTCTCCGCGCTCACGCTCTCCGCGGCCGTCGCACCGTGGGTCACGGCGTACCCAACTGTCGGCGGCGCGGCGATGGGCGCGATCATGGCCGTGGTGTTCGTGCTCCTGCTTCGACCCCTGCTCGGCGGGGAGGTCGCCGGCCGGGAGGTCGGTCTGCTGTTCGGGCTCGCGGGGGCGTTCCTCGCGATGGCGATCGCCGGGCTCGTGGTCGCCGCGACCGGGGGCCGCACGCTCGCCGACCTCGGTTTCGGAGGGACCATGGGCGCAGTGATGGCGGTCGAGATCGCCTATCTGTTCCGCCGATTCTATCACGGAGCGGCCCACTCGCCCTGGGTCGCCCGGGCTCCCGAGGAGCCGCGACCCGCCGAGTGGGCGGCCGGTCGCCCGAGCCCGGTTCTCGAGCGCTGATCGACGCCGCGCAACCCTCGGCGGCGACGCGCCGGACCGGGGCGCAAAGCGATTCGTACACTACCCATATCAACCGTCCCCAGGTCTCCGCGCCGTCAGGGGACACCGTGAGCGATACGCCGAGCGCACGACCGCCCCCGTCGGGGTTCCGGCGGGCGCTCCCTTGGCTCGTGGCCGGCCTTCTCCTCGCGAGCATCGGCCTTCCGAGCGCCGCGGCGCTCGGCACGGTACCTTCCGCGCCCCTCATCGGGTACGCTCACGCTGTCGCATCGACCGAGAACCTCTCGATCAATCTGACCGATCAGCCGTCGTTCTCTCCGCGCTTTTCGAGCGCCCCCGCGGGCACCTCGGTCGCGATCCATCTCGTCAACCTCGGGGCCTATACGCACACCTTCACCCTGTCGTCGCAACCGAACGTTGTCCTGCCGCCGAGCTGGTCTCCGGCCGAGCTGGATGCGTACTTCCAGACGAACGGCTCGCTCGCGAACGTGTCGCTGGCTCCCGGGGCGAGCGGCTGGGCGAACCTCACCTTCAACGCCTCGCTCGGGCTCTCTTCCTTCGAGTTCGTGTCGGTCGTGCCCTACCAGTTCCAGGCCGGGATGTTCGGGTTTCTTAACCTCACCTCGGTCGGTCCCGGGCTCGCGCTGTCGGAGAACACGACGGACGGGCTCCTCTTCGTCCCGAACGTCCTGGCCGCCGCGCCGTCGCACTATCCCGCGACGATCGACGTCCTCGTCACGAACCAGGGAAGCTTCGGCCACACCTTCACGCTCGCCCCGCAGTCGAACGTGACGCTCTCGCCGGGGAACTTCACACAGTACTTCCAGCAGCACCCGCCACTCGTCTCGGTGAACGTACCGTCCGGTGGGGGTTCGACGGTGTGGGCGAACTTCACGGTCACCGGCCCGGGGGTCTACCAGTACATCTGCGAGATCCCCGGACACTTCGCGAGCGGGATGGACGGGTTCCTCTATGTCGGAGCCTCTCCGCCGCCGCCACCCGCGGTTCCGAGCACCGCGATCGTCGAGGGATGGGTCCTCGCCGGGTCCGCGGCCCTGGTCGCGGTCGGTGTCGTCATCGCGCTCGTCGCCTCCTTCACGGGCCGCTTCCCCCGGGCGCCGAGCTCGGGCGGTGGACACCACTGACCGGCCGCGCATCCCTCCGGATGAATCGTTCGACGGGGGGTGCGGACCCTACGGTCTACCGAAGGGAGCGGGCGCGGGCGACCGCCCGCTTCGCCCGTCCGGTTGTCGCGCCCGCATCACCGCGATGCGCGCCGCCCACCGTCACGTGATCACGAGGAACGAGCGCATCGTCCCGTGGTAGGTCCCACAGAACTCGGTACACTGGATCAGGTACTCCGTACCCGCCGCCGCGACCGGTACGCTGAATGCGAAGTGGTTCATGCGGCCGGGGATCGCGTCGATCCGCACTCCGAGCTGAGGAATGTTGAACGAATGGATGACATCCGCGCTCGTGACGTTGATCTGTACGACCGCCCCGGGCGGAGCCCAGAGCGCCCCTCCGCTCACTGAGTTGGTGGTGGGGTCGTACGTCGAGATCACGTCCGTGCCGTTGGTGTACTTGAACTCCCAGTACCACTGGTGACCGATCACCTCGACGTACTCCGTCGGCTGTGCCGGCAGGCTGTCGAGGTGATAGACGAGGACGGTGGAGTAGACGGCCACCCCCGCCAGGAGGCCGACCACGACGAGGGTCCAGGCGACCTCGAGCTTGTTAACCATAGCGTCGCCCCTTCACCTTGGGGTCCCGGTACTTCCAGAGCGCGTAGGCCAGGAAGGCGAACGTTACGATCGCCCCCGCCGCGCTGATCGCGATCATCACCCAGATGAGCGAGTTCGTCTGATCGAGGTTCGTCGATCCGGTACCCGCGAGAAAGGCGAACGGGGCGATCCCGACGCCGAGTGCTTCCCGACTCCGTCGAGCGAGGCTGCGGTCCGCCACGACCCGAAGGGGAGGGTCGAGCTACATATTCCCCGCGTACGAACCGCAACGCGCTCGGGGGACCGTCGTGCGCCCCCCCGAAACTCGGCCCCGTACGTACGGAGGGGCTTTGAACCACACGCCCCGTCCCGCGGTCGGTCGCTTCCGGGGGAAGAAAGTGTTCCGGTCCGTCAGGACGCGCGCGGTCGCGCTCGGAGTGGCCGTTCTGTTGATGGTCTCCCTGTTCGCCGCCGCCGGCTTGAGCCGGGCGTCGCCCACCACCGGGGTCGAGACCGATGCGTCCTCGTCGCTCGACGTCACTGCGGCCTCGGGGTTCAAGTTCGTCCAAAGCACCTACCAGCAGCTCCCCACCGGAACGAACATCTCGGTGAGCTTCACCGATGGTGACACGCTGGCCCACACCTTCTCGATCCTGAACCGACAGGGCGTGGTCATCCCCTCGAGCACGACGACCACCGAGCTCGAACAGCTCTTCACCACTTACGGCGCGCTCGTTTCCCTCAATGCGACCAGCGCCGGCGCGGTGGCGTCCGGTTCGTTCTCCGCGCCCGCGACCGCCGGCTGGTACGAGTTCGTCTGTCTGGAGCCTGGTCACTTCCAGGAGGGGATGTACGGGTTCGTCGCCTTCGGTATGAACCTCCCGGCCAACATCTCGGTCTCCTCTCCGTCGACCGGCCCCGGGGCGGCGGTCTTCATCATCAGCGGTACGATCGTTTCGCTGGTCGTCATCGCACTCGTCCTGGGTTTCGTCTTCGGCCAGCGCCGGGGGGCCTTACACGAAATGCCGCCCGAACGGCTCGGCTATCCGGAGCCCTCCGCCCCCGCTCCCGAGAGCGTGGCACCGCCCCCCATCGACCACCCGAAGGGTTGAGCCTCGACCGAGCGCGCCCGACCCCGGCGGGCTCGCAACGCTCAAATGGAGGTCCTCTCATAAGCTACGGACCTCGTAGTAGGTTGGGAACGGTCCAATGGCGTGGGGAACCCCTAGCAGAGAGCGGCGCGTGCTGAAGGCCGGACACTCGTCGATCGCCGTCACGCTGCCGAAACCGTGGGCGGAAGCGATGAACCTTCGGCCGGGGGACCTGATCGTCTTCGACCAGAACGACGACGGCACGCTCTACCTCAAGCCCGCTCCGCTTCCCGGCGTGAGCACCACTGCGGCCCCGTTCCTGGTGCAGGCGCGCGCGTTCGACACGCCGGGGGTCCTCGAGCGACTGATCGTGGGCGCGTACCGGGTCGGCCACGACGCGATCGAAGTGCGGACCGATGTCGCGCTCGCCCCCGAGCGGGTCGAAGAGATCTTGACGGCGGCCCGCGGCCTCCTGGGGGTCTCCGTGGGCGCGCAGGAGCCGAACCGAATGGTCCTTCAGAACTTCATCGTCCCGTCGAAGTACGAGCTGCCGCAGTTGGTGCAGCGCATGTAGATGATCCTCTTGGCGTTCCTCGAGGAGATGGAGGAGGTTCTCCAGCGCCGGACGCGCAGCCGGCGGCTCACGACGCTCAAGGAGGAAGCCGGAAAGGTCCTCGCCCTACTCGTCCGTCAGCTGTTCCTGGCCAGCCGCGACTGGTCGCTCGCCCGCCGGATTGGGAGCCCGGACCCCCGTCAGCTCCTCGAGTGGCGGGTGGTCGTCCACGCGCTCCAAGAGCTCGCGGACCTCTTCGGCGAGACGCTCTCGGCGCTGAACGAGGAGACGGGGAAGCTCCCCGCCACCAGCCGAGACCTCCTCGCCGCCCACCTTCCCGAACTCAAAGCCGAGCTCAAAGCGGTCGTCGAAGCGTTGATGCACCCGTCGCTCGACCACGCCTGCGAGACGCATCACCGCAGCCTCGAGCTCGGCCGGGTCTGGACCGCGCCCGGACGGGCGACGCGCAAGGGAAAGGGCGGGACCCCTCCGATCCCCTCGACCGGCCGACTGCTCCAGCGGGCCACGGGCCACCTCGCGCATCTGGCAGGAGTCGCGATCGACCGGGCGGTCGCCGCCGGTACCGAGACGATTCTGGTCGAGGCCGCGTGAACGGGTTTATCTGTCACGGGTACGGACAACCGGTACGGGTTCGGTCCTTCCCTACGAACGCCATATCGTTCGAGGTCGGGTGCGCACGCGGGGGAAGACGGTGTTCGACTCCATCGACGACTGGCTGATCATCGCCGTAGTGGCCGGGATCCTGTTCTACGGTTCGAGCAAGATCCCCCAGCTCGCGCGCAGCCTCGGCCGGTCGGTGGGGGAGTTCAAGAAGGGCCGACTCGAGGTCGAGCGGGAGCTCAAGGCCGACCAGACCGGATCGGCGAGCGCGGCGGGACCGTCGGGCCCGGCCCACTAGACCCCCGACCGGCGGCATGCGCGAGGACCACGGGGATTCTCAGCGAGCAGCGGATTGGTCCCGGGCCGGGCCCCGTCCGGGACGGGGGTGCCCGGTTGACTGATGGGCGACCTCGACCGGATCCTTTCGGTCCTGGGGGAGGCCCGACGCCGGCTGGTCCGGATCTTCCTCGTCCTGGGGCCGCTGTTCGGGGCGACCCTCTTGTTCGAGCTGCGCCCGGTCACGCTCTCCCTCTTCGGGGTCGCGGTGCCGTTCGCGTATCCGTGGCCGAGCCCGTTCTACAACGTCACCGCACAGGTATTCCGGGCGATGTGGGCCTGGATGCTTCCGCCCGGTGTCCAGCTGCTCAACGTGGGGGTCGTCGACTCGATCATGGTGCAGATTGAGATCGGGCTCCTCCTCACGTTCATCTTCGGAATGCCTTGGATCGTGCACGAGCTCGGGGCGTTCCTCGTCCCTGCGCTACGGCGGAACGAGCGGCTCCTCCTGCGCCAGGTCGGGGTTCCCGCGACGGTGCTCTTCGCGCTGGGGACCGCGATCGGGGTCTTCTTCCTGACCCCGTTCACCTTCCGACTCCTGTTCCGCTACGTGGCTGCGATGGGACTCGTCCCGGTCCTGGGCGTGCAGGACTTCGTGGCGTTCGCCCTCCTGTACTCGCTCGCGTTCGGCATCGTATTCGAGCTGCCGGTGTTCGTCTATGCCCTGACCCGGCTTGGGGTCGTGAGAGCGGCCGCCTGGCGCAAGCACTGGCGGGGCGCGGTGATCGGCGCGCTGGTCTTCGGGACCGTGATCACGCCGGACAACTCGGGGATCACGATGCTTCTGATCGCGCTGCCCATGATCGGCCTCTACCTCGGGGGCGCCTACTTCGCGGCCCGGTGGGAGCGCCGGTCCGAGGACCGACGCGTCCCTCCGTCGGCGATCGGAGCGGGGTGAGCTAGTTATGGCGCTCCTTTCCGACATCGACTGGATCATCGTTCTCGGGGTCGCCCTCTTCCTCCTCTTCGGCCGGGACAGCGCGCAGACGCTCCGCACCTTCGGGCGCTGGTACGGTCGCGCCGGACGCCTGAAACAGGAGTTGCTCACGGAGTTCTCCCGGGCGGTCGACCTTCCGCTCCCGCCGTCCGGCGCGCCGCTCTCGGTCCGGGGGGCGCTCCTCGGTCTCGAACCGGTACCGACCCAGACCTCGGGGATCCCGGCCGCGGTGCGGACCCCCCCCGTCGCCCCCGTCCCACCGGTTACGATCCCCTCGAACCCCTGGACCGGCGGAGCTCCGGTCCCCACCTGGACGATGACGACCCCAGTGTACCTTGCGGAGCGGGACGGAACTCGATGAGCGCGTTCTCCGTCGATCAGATCGTCACGCTCACCGAGCTGCTGGTGATCCTCATGGGGATCGGGATTACCTGGGCCGTGTACTACGGGAGCGACCGGGCCGAGCTCCCGGGCGACGCCACCGTGCCCGCTCCCGACGAGGCCGACGACGCCGTCCCCGACACGCGAGGGAGGACCCTATGACCTTCGAGCCACCGGCGTTCGGACCGTCCGACTGCGCGGCAAGCTGCCCCTACTCCGCGGCGCGGGCCTCCGCTTTCGACTTCCCCGTCGGTCAGGTCCGACGGGTCGCCGCCGCCCACCCCGCCGCCGACGGGGAGGTGGATGAGACCAAGCGCAACGTGCTGAAGCTGCTCGCGGTCGCCGGACTGGTCGGTGTCGGCGGGGCCGGGGTCGCCGGGGGCGCGATCCAGTACCTCCAACCTCCGACGATCGGGATCACGAGCTACCCCCGGGTCCAGCTGATCGACCTCGACGGAAGTCCCCTCACCATCGCGAAGGTCGAGTCCGAATACAACGCCGAGACGAGCGACCTCTACCTGTTCAACTACCCCCTGCGGAACGAGCCGAACTTCCTGCTCAACCTCTACCCCGCGAGCGGCGCTCCGAACGGGACGAACGGGGCCGAGAACGTTCCGGGCGGAATCGGGGCGCACAATTCGATCGTGGCGTACAGCGCGATCTGCCAACATCTCGGGTGTCCCGCACCCGCGATCGCCTACTATCCCCCGGGGACCTGCCCGCAGACACCGGGAGGGAAGGCGTTCTACATCCACTGCTCCTGCCACGGTTCGACCTACGATGTGACGAACTCCGCGTCGAACCTGACGGGGCCCGCCGTCCTTCCGCTGCCCCAAGTGACGCTCGAGACCGACAGCTCGGGGAACATCTTCGCGGTCGGCGAGCAGGGCCCGCCGGTGAACGGCCACCTCAACACCCTGCAGGGCGACTACCCGGTCGGGTCGACCTCGCAGCTCGTGAAGGAAACGCCGGTCATCCTCTGCTCGTTCCCTAGCTAGCGAGGTCGAAGCACCGTGTTCTCGAACTGGTACAACCGGACCCTCAACAAGATCTGGGGGTTTGTCGAGGACCGCACCTCGATGAAGAAGTGGGCCTTGAGGCCCCAGCCGGACTTCACGTTCAAACCGTCGTACTGGACCGGCGCGTTCGTGGTGAACGCGTTCCTCTACCAGGTGATCTCCGGCGCCCTCCTCCTCCTGTACTACCAACCGAGCACCTCCCCGACCCTCACCGCCTGCGGCCAGGTCGCCGGGACGTTCTCGGCCGCCCCCGCGGCCTGGTGTTCGACCTACTACATCATCAACTCGGTGCCGATGGGCTCGCTGCTCCTCTCGAGCCATCTCTACGGCGCCTACGCGATGATCTTTCTCATGTTCGTCCACTTTTTCCGGGGGTACTACATGGGCGTCTACAAGGCGCCGCGTGAGTTCTCCTGGATGGTCGGGACCCTCCTTCTGCTGATGACCCTCGGCATGGGGTTCACCGGCTATCTCCTTCCGTACACGCAGCTGTCGCTCAACGCGACGAACGTCGGGATCGTGCTCGCCCTCCGCCTTCCGACCTTCGGCCCGCTCCTCGGTCCGTTCATTTTAGCGGACGGAACGTCGCAGGGCCTCCTCTCCCGCATGTTCGACGCCCATGTCCTCCTGATCCCGGTCGCGCTCGCCGCGCTTCTCTACGCGCACATCGCGCTGTTCGAGTCGCACGGGATCGCTCCGCCGGCGACCTCCGACCCGCTCCAGCGGCGCCGCTTTACCGAGCGGGAGGACAAGAAGAACGTCCCGTTCATGCCCCACATCTTCTTCTACATCACGAAGTGGGGTCTCCTGTACGTCGGCGTCCTCTTCGGGATCGCCGCGCTCTGGCCCTGGCAGCTCACCGCGTATGCGGGCAACGTCGCGGCCGCCGGGATCGTGACGGAACCGGATTGGTACTTCCTCTGGCTGTTCAAGCTGGTCGACTTCACCGGAGTGACCCCGGTGATCGCGGTCGGGGTCACGACCGTCCTCATGCTCTACGTGCTCTTCCTGCCGTTCCTCGACCGCTCGAAGCGGACCCACCCGCGCGACCGGCCGCTCTTCATCTGGATCGCGACCTCGCTCCTCGGGTTCTTCATCATGATGACCGTCTGGGGTGGGGAGACCCCCGGCGTCCAGATCGCCCCGATGCAGGTCGCGAGCACGATCGGGCCGATCTTCCTGGTGAACGGCCTGGTCACCGCGCTGTTCCATTGGCGCTACCGCCGGTCCTACGCCCGGCGTCTTGCCGCCCGGTCGAGCCCGTTCGCCGGTGCCTATCCGGCGACCGGGGCCGCCGGCCCCGCGCCGACCTCCGTCGGCGCGTCGGAGGTGGGGTCGAGTGAGTAGCGGCGCGCCGGCGCCAAAGTGGAACACCGGTCCCCTCTGGGGGATCCTCGCGGTCCTCCTCGTCTTCGGCACGGTCGGCGCCGCGACGTTCGTCTACGGGATCCTCGGGGTCGTGGCGGGCTCGCTCACCGCGCTCGTGGCGGTCGCTATCGGCGGGGTGGTTGCGGTCCTCGCCTTCCTGTTCATGGCCGGAATCCTCTACCGGGTCGACCGGTACCGGGGAGTGAACCAGCGGAGGATCGAGTTCTTTGAGTGAGCTCCCCGACGATCCCCGCGAGTTTCGACGCCTCCAGTCCCGGGTCCTCGATCTCTATACCGCCGTACAGGTCCTGATGCTTCTCGGGATCGCGGTATTGGCCGTCTACGTAATCCGCCTCGGGCCGCTCACCGACCCCGGTGCCCAGGAGTCGTTCGGGCTCGCCATCGCGCTCATGTCGATGATGGGCGCGCTGATCGCCCACCTGACCGACCGGACCTACCGGGTCTGGCCGCTCGGCCGCAAGTTCGCCCCGAAGAACCCGGGACCGGTCGCGGCCGAAGCGCAGGTCCGGTTCCTCAAGGTGATCGTGATCGTCGCGGCGGGCGCCGCGATCGCGTACGTACTAGGGGGACTTATCGCGTGACGACCGAGGGCTTCCGATGACGGACTTCACGACCCCGCTCGTGGTCGTCGGGCTCGTCACCGTCCTCGCGGCGTTCCTGCTCTGGGCGTTGAGCTACCATGGGGCCTGGCTTCTCGGCGCGATCAAACGCTGGCTGTTCACGACGGACCACCGTCTCATCGGCCTGATGTACATCGTCACCGGGTTCATCTTCTTCTTCATCGGCGGGATCTACGCGACCCTGATCCGCACCGACCTCGGGTTCGTCCAGGGCCTGGGCCTCGACCCCCAGACGACCCTCGGGATCACGCCGGACGTCTACTCCGTGTTGTTCACGATGCACGGGGTCCTGATGATCTTCATGTTCGTCATGCCGACCCTCGCCGGGTTCGGCAATCTCCTCGTCCCCTCGATGATCGGCTCGCGGGAGATGGCGATGCCGAAGATCAACGCGATCGCCTTCTGGCTGATCCCGCCCGCCGGCATCATCCTGATCCTCTCGAACGCGAACGCGGGCTGGACCGGCTACGTCCCCCTCTCGGTCCAGGCGCCGGGGAACGGGATCGACCTCTGGATCCTCGGCCTGCACATCCTGACGATCTCGTCGATGCTCGGCGCGATCAACTTCCTCGTCACGATCTTGAAACACCGCGCGCCCGGCGTGCACTATTGGAACATGCCGCTGTTCGTCTGGGCGACGCTGATCAACTCGGTGCTCCTGATCTTCGCCCTCCCGTCGCTCTCCATTGGCCTGACGATGGTCCTCTCCGACCGCAACTTCGGCACCCACATGCTCGCCGCGGCGAACGGGACGCCGCTCGGTGGGGCGCTCCTCTACCAGAACGTGTTCTGGTTCTTCGCGCACCCCGAGGTCTACATCATGGTCCTGCCGGCTTTCGGGATCGTCTCGACGATACTTCCGAAGCTCGCCCGCAAGGACATCTTCGGATACGGGGCGATGGCCGTCTCGCTCGGGGTCTTCGCCGTGCTCTCCTTCGCCGTCTGGGAGCACCACATGTTCGTCACGGGGATCTCCACGAACATCCGGTTCGTCTTCATGCTCAGCACGATGGCGATCGCGGTCCCCTCCGCCGTCAAGACGTTCAACTGGATCGCGACCCTGTGGGGCGGGCGGATCTGGATGGCCCTGCCGATGTGGTTCTGCGTCGCGTTCATCACCGGGTTCGTCATCGGGGGCCTCTCGGGCCTGATGCTCGCGTCGATCCCGGTCGACTACCTCTACCACGGGACGTACTTCGTCGTGGCGCACTTCCACTACCTCATTCGCGGCGGGACGCTGATGGCGATATTCGCCGGGATCTACTTCTACTTCCCGATCCTGACCCGACGCTGGTACCACCAGGGCCTCGGCCAGATGCACTTCCTCCTCACGTACGTGGGGGTGAACCTGCTCCTCTTCCCGATGTTCATCCTCGGCGCGGAGGGGATGCCCCGGCGCGTCTACACCTATCTCTGGACGGGGAACTTCCAGGCGCTCAACTTCCTCTCGACGCTCGGGGCGTACATCCTCGGGATCGGGCAGCTCGTCTTCGCGTTCAACATGGTCTACAGCTACTTCGCGGGCGAACCGGTCGCCACGGCGGATCCCTGGGGCGAAGAGCTCGCGGTCCGCATGACCGGGCCGGTCGCCCAGCCGCTGCCCCAGCGGCTCCCGACGCCGGTCCCGACCGCCGCCCCGACCGAGAGCCCCTAAGAGTCCCCCATGAAAGGGCACGACCTCTTCCGCATCGCGGCGATCCTGGCCTGCCTCCTCTGCTATACGACGATCCTGCTCGGCGGCAACGTGATGGCCAGCGACAACGGCCTCGCCTGCCCCCACTGGCCCTCCTGCTACGGGAACGGGAACTTCCTGCCCGCCTTCCAGGGCGGCGTCGCGCTCGAGTGGGGCCACCGGCTTTCGGCGTTCTTCCTATCCATGTCGATCCTGATCCTCGTCCTCCTCGGCGTCGCCTACGAGCGGGCCCGCCGGGCGCTGCTGCGGATGGCCCTCGGAGCGCTGGCCCTGGTCGTGACGGAGGCCCTCCTCGGCGGCCTCGTCGTGGAGAGCCAGCTCCAGACGCCGTTCGTGCTCGTCCATCTGGGGATCGCCACGGCGCTCTTCGGCCTGCTCCTGGTGCTCGCCCTGCTGGCGAACGT
>DAHVAA010000027.1 GCA_027314845.1 Thermoplasmata archaeon
TCGCGAAGACCCCCCTCTCGCTTTCGGACGACCCGCATCGGTTGAACCGCCCTCAGGGGTTCACGGTCACGGTGCACCGATGGCTTCGCTCGGCCGGCGCCGGGTTCACGGTCGCCTTACTCGGTACGATCGAGACGATGCCCGGTCTCCCGAGCCGACCTCAGGCGGAAGCGATCGACCTGGCTCCTGACGGCCAGATCCTCGGCGTCCACTGAAGCAACGGCCGCTACCGCTCGGCGAGCGGACGCTCACCGTTGATGTAGACCTGTACCGTCCGGAACCCCAGCCGCTCATTGATCGCCCAGATCGCCGAGTTCTGGAAGTCGTTACCGGCGGTGATCTCGCGATACCCCCCGTCCTGGGCATATCGGATCGCCCGGCGCTTCAGCTCGGTAGCGATCCCCCGGCCCCGATACTCGGGGTCGGTCCCGGTGTAGCCGACGTGGAGCTCCTCCGGATGGGTCTCGTTCCGCTCGAGGGTCGTTACGCCGACGTAGGTCTCCCCCGCCACGGCCAGGAACGTCGCCTGCGGGAGCGCGCCCGGCCCCTCGATCTCGGCCTCGAGAAACTGCTCGAACTCAAGGTCAGACTGCTCCCCCATGGTCGGAATGTCCCGGCTGGTGGCCCGGTGGAGCCGGAAGTAACGCTGCCGGACCACGGCACGGTCGGGGCCGAGCTCCGCGAGGGTCGAAAAGCGGATCCCGGCGGCGGTAAGCTCGCCGGTCCGGTCGGGCAGGGAATCGAGCTTCGCATGGGCAACGATCAGGCGAGAACGGCGGAAGCGCCCTCGTTCCACGAATCCCCGATGTTCGAAAAAGCGCAGGCCCGCTGGGTGGTCCGCGAGAACGTCCGTCCAGAGCAGGAGCGCATTCCGTTGTCGCGCCTCGGCTAGGAGCCGTTCGAACAGTCGCGAGCCGATCCCCCGCCCCTGATAGGCCGGGTCGACCGAGACATGGACCCAGTACTTACGCGGGTGGAAATTGTGCGCGAGCTGGTTGAGCACCCCGTACCCTACCGGTTCGGCCGCCCCGGGCTGTTCGGCCATCACGGTCCTCCGGAAGAGCGGGGGCCCGGAGAACGCCCGGTCGAAATGCCGCAGCTCCTCCGCGGAGTGGGGATTCGCCGGATTGTTTCGGTTACGGATACGCGCGATCGCCGGGTAGTCCTCATCGCCGGCGTCCCGGAGGCGGAGCTCGCCCTCCACGGTCGCGGGCCCTCCGTCCACTCCCGTCTCGGTCACGGTGCGGAACGCGCACGGGAGCGCGCATTCATATACCCGAAGTCCGATATGTCGTTCGTCAGACAAAACAAGGGGTGTTGTCTGACGAGCATGGTCGACACGTCGGAGCGGGTCACGGTGCGGATCCCGCAGGATCTCCTCGAGAAGTTGAAGCAGATCCAGCAGACGAAGGGGACGCCCACGATCTCCGACACGATCCGGGAAGGACTCGAACACTACATCGAGCTCAACCTTCCCCCCCAGAACATCCGCAAGGTGGTGGTCGAGCTCTCCCGGCAGGACAACAGCCGGCTGGAGGAGTTCGTCCGCGAGGGGAATTCGGTGAGCGTCGACGATGCGGTCCGTTCGGCCGTGCGGGAGTACATCCGCAGCCGGCTCGAGCAGTTCGGCCCCGGCGGTCGAGCCCACCGACGCGAGGGCGAGCCGCTCGCAGCCGAAGGGTCCCCTCCGCCCTAGGCGGTGGGGTCGATGTCCTCCAACGGGAACTCGGTGGACTCCTGGGCCGCCCTGGCGATGACCCCGGGTATCGCGCTGGTCGGACTGGGCGGAGCCGGCAGCGAGGCGGTCCACGACCTGGTCGGCCTCGGCGTCCCGGGGGTGCACACCCTCGCGATCAACACCGATGCGAAGCACCTATTGCGCATGGGGGTCGAGGAGAAGATCCTCCTCGGCCAACGCGAGCTCAAAGGTCGGGGCAGCGGCGGCGACCGCACGAGCGTGTTGCGGGCCGCGGAGGATGGTAAGGAGGAGCTCCTACGGCGCCTCGCTCCGTTCGAGATCGTCTTTCTCCTCGCGGGCCTCGGCGGCGGAACGGGCAGCGCCTTGCTCCCGTTCCTGGCTCGGGAGCTGCGAAAGACCGAGACCCTACCGATCCCGGTCGTCTTCCTTCCGTTCCACGTCGAGCTCGAGACGAACCCGAGCCGGCGCGAGAACGTGGACGCGACCCTCGAGGAGCTCGAGGAGATGGGCGGCCTCCTCCTGGCGATCGCGAACGAGAAGCTGAGACGGTTCGAACGACTTCCGATCCATCGGGTCTTCCAGGTGCGGAACGCCTACCTGCACTCTCTCGTGGCGAGCCTGGTCGACATGGTCGAGAACCCGTCTCAGCTCAACGTCGACCTGGCGAGCCTGAAGAACCACCTGCGCGACGCGGGCCTCTCGACCCTGATCGTCGGCGAACACCACATCTCCGAACCGGAGCGGCTCGTACACCAGGCCATCGCGGAGTCGCTCCTCGACTACCACCTCGCGGACCGACCGAGCGCGCTCGTGCATCTCGATGGCGGCGCCAACCTGACCCTGCGGACCCTCGACCGGGTCCTCCGGGCGATGCGCCACGCCCTCGGCGACCCGGAGCGCCTCGTGTTCGGCACGCGCGTCCGACCGGAGCCGAAGGAGGTCGTTCACCTCACCGCGGTCGTCGGCGGCCTCCGGGCCCGCTCCGTGCGCGACGCGGTCGCGCACCGCAGGGAAGACGAGCGGCCGCTCGCCGCGCGGTAGGTCGCCTTCGACCGCCCCACCGCCCTCGGACTGGGCGGACCCGACGGTGGCCCTCGAGGGTCAGCCCGGAGGCGGCGAAGAGTCGGGCGCGCCCGGCGTTGTCCCGTCGCCCGGTGGACCCGGAATTTGGGCGGCCTCCCGCAGGTCGAGCTCCCGGTGGACCGCGTCGATCACCTGGCTCGTGCGGAGCGAGCGCGGGCCGATGGAGAGCTGGGGGACCCCGCTCGAACGGAGCACTTCGGCCTCCTCGGGCGTCGGGTCGTAGGGGTCGGAGACCACCGCCGCGAGCTCGGAGGTCCCGGGGGACCACGCACCCATGGGGGACCCGGCCTCCGTCAGCCAGACGGCTCCGGGCGTTGCGAGGAACTCCCGCAGCTCGCTGACGGGCTCGGTCGGCGCGACCGTAAGGCCCGGTGAGGACTCGAACTCCCGCGGGAGCTCGATCGAGCGGGTGAGGGCGTTCTTCAATAGGGCCGCGGTCGACCGCTCGTCCGGGTTCAAGTAGCGCAGCCGGGACCCGACAAGCCGTATCCGGCGAGCGCGCGGCGCCGGCTCGGCGACGAACAGGACCGTCACCTCGGTGTCCCGGCGCAGGTCGTTCGAAAGCGTGAACGCGGTCGATACCGCACGCGCGACCTCGTCCATCCGCCCGGCGCCACCCGCGAGGTCGTTGAGCGTGAACGCCCCCGACACCGGGACGCGGTGCGCGAGGATCAGAAACCGGCGCATCCCGCCCGGCGAGACCCGGGGACGGTTAACGGTTCGGAGCCGGAGCCCGCTGAGCGGACCGGCTACTCTCCGCCGAGGGTTGGGCGGCGGCCCCGGGGCGGGGCCTCGGGCTCGGGTTCGGGCGCGGGGCTCTGGCGGCGCTCCAGCCAGATCTCGTCCCCGAGCTCATGGTAAACGGCATGGGCCGGCAACCCGGTTCCGTGCTCGCCGTGGGGGAGACGGAACACGCCGGATCGATTGTGGTTCGTGGAGTAGACGACCTCCTCCTCCCCCGCGGCGGCCATCGCGGCCGTCTCCTCGCGGGCGAGGTCGAAGATCCGGTCCTTGCGGAACATCCAGTAGTGGATCCGCCACTCGCGCCCGTCGTAGAGCGTGGTCTCGTCCCGCTCGGTCTCAAGGATGCCCGTGTCCTCGAGCATGTAGAACGTGTCGCGGTCGTCCGGCTCGAGCACGTTATCGATGATCCGCTGGTTGAACCCGAAGAAGTTGAGGACGTGGGCCGCGATCGAGCGAGCGTCCTCGGGCCGCATCCCTTCGTGTCCGACCGACCGACGGATCGCCTTCGCCAGCGAGTCGAAATCGACCGGCCCCGCGGCATCCGTCAGCGCGGCGTCCGTGGGAATCCCAGCCCGGGTGATGGTCACGTCTTCCTCCGTCCGGAGCGGAACGGGATTGCGGAGAGTGTAACGCGCCCCCGGTGACGCCTTGGATGCCCCGCGGTCCGTGCCCGGCATGGTTGTAATCTATCCTTTGGGTCGGTATAAATAACTTCGGAGAGCCCATTCTGGCCCCCTCCCTCGGGCGGCCTAGGTCAGAGGACGACCCGGCGACCCCGACCGACCTTCTGGAGGGCCTCCACCGCCGGTCTCCACTCCTCGGATTCGATGCGGTACTCGACCTCCGCGAGCTGGGAGAACTCTCGAGGGAAAGGGAGCAGCGACTTCGAGACGTAGACGTGGGCGAACGGCCCGTCCGAAGGGCCGGTCCACGCCCGGCCGGCCTCGACCACCGAACGGTACTCGTAGTACTCGGGGGCGGGAACGAACCAGAGGAGACTGTCGTCCGTCCCCCGGAGGCGGGGACCCCGGGAGTAGACCTGGAGCCCGAGGTGTTGGACGACCGGGGCGGGGAGCGTGAACAGGTGCCGGTCGCCGGGGCGGGCCGAGGCGATCAGGCGGTTGCGCACCGTCTCGACCGCGATCGCCTCCCGCGCCGGGTGGCTCGCGACCACGCGGGCGAAGCCGGGACCCCGGGCGAGGAAGGAGATCGTCCGGCTCGCCTCCTGATGAGGCCCGGCCGCCTCGGGTCGGAACTGCAGGAGGTCGGCGACCTCCCCCGGCAGTTGCATCGTGAGCCAGGTCGGATGCGTCGCACGGACGACGACGTACTCCATCGGCTGCCCCCATCGACCGGGACCTTGCTATAAGAAACCTGTGCACCGGACCGGCGCTCGGTTCATGCTCGGGGGCCGAAGGTGCGCAGGACCCTGACGACCTCTCGAAAGTCCCGCGTCGAGAGCACCCGGTCCGCCGTGGCGTTCACCTCGGGAAGCTCGGAGTTCAGCGCGACCCCCCCTCCCACCACCCGGAACACGGCCGCGTCGGACCAGCCATCGCCCACGTGGACCACCTGGCGGGGGTCGATCGGGAAGCGTTCGAGCAGCCGGCGGAGGCCGCCCAGCTTGTCGGCGTGCACGGATGAGGCGGGACCTATGCGCCCGCCACGGCCCACCGGGACCGGTATCCCGTCCCCGTCATCGAAGCCGAACTCGCGGCAATACTGGTCGACGACGTAACTCGGGTTGTGCGTCAGCAGGAGCGCGCGCGACCCGAGCTCGTGCAGTTCCCGGACCCCCTCGCCGATCCCGGTGAGCCGGGGGGTTCGGGCGACGACGGCGCTCACCTCGTCGACCGACCGCCCCGTTGCGAGGGCGAGAAGGTCCGTAAGGTGCTCGTCCTCACCGACCTCGTGGGCGAAGAACCGCCGGTGGGTCGCTTCGAACTCCGGCTCCCGGCCGAAAGCCCGCGCGATCTCCCTCCAGCCGTGCACGAGGGTCAGCGTCCCGTCGATGTCCACGGTGACGGCCCGCCAGGGGAAGTCGGCCACCGACCCCTCCTACGAGCGGCTGCCGATACCCATCCGGATGCCTCCGAGCCAGAGCGCGACGATGCCGACCGCCGCGACCGGCAGCACCCGGTCGAGGTCCCCCGGCGAGGAGGGAAACAGCAGGACCAGGCAAAACAGCCCGAGGAGGGTGAAGAGGAGCCCGAGTCCGATCCGGGCCGGTTTCGATAGCCGCGCGCCCTTGACCGCGCGCCCCGAGCGGGCGCCATCAGAGGGACTTGCCTCGGACGCCGAGGACACGCGCGGCCACGCGGGCGGGGGGAGATAACCCTACCCCGGCCAGGGTCGGGGAGCTTTGGAGCGCCCCGCTATGGCTGGTGAGGGAGCAGCGCGGGTTCGAGCGGCCGGTAGTTGGCTCCCTCGTCCCGGGCCCGCCGGTAGGGGGAGATCGCGCGCACGAACGGCCGCGCTCCGATGGGCGAGATGAGGGTGGTCAGGAGACCGACTCCGGCCACGACCGTGAACAGTTCCGTGGAGAAGATATGATCGCTCAGCAGGATCACGGCCATCGCCAGCTCCACCGCACCGCGGCTGCTGACCAGGAAGCCGGCGCACACGGACTCGCTCGGGCTCCAACCCAAGGCGCGCACGACCCCTCCGCCGACGAGGACCTTCGAGGCGAGCGCGAACGCGGCGAGGACCGCGAACGAGAGGATCGGCACGATCGAGGTCCCCAAGAGCCGGAAGTTCATCCCGAAGCCGACCAGCGCGAAGAACAGGGGAATGAAGAAGCCCCACGTGATCGCTTCGAAGACGAAGCTGATCGACCGGTGCTCCCGACGGCCCGCGCTTTCGGGCGTGATCAAAAGCCCCGCGTAGAACGCCCCGACGAGGAACGTGAGCCCGAGGAACTGGGAATAGAGCGCGGCCCCGAGGCCGACCACCATCAGCACGGCGAACCCGGCCTCTCGGGTCCTCCACGACTCACGGAACCCGTCGACCCAGCGGTCCCAGACCCGGAAGTGCCGCAGGCTGCGTAGGCCCATATGGACCGCGAGCACGCTCGTCAGGAACACCGCGACCGTGAGCACGGCGGTCGCGACCGCGATCAGGGTCGAGCTCGGGTCGCTCTGCACCCGAAGGAGCACGGCGAACGCCGTGACGGCCGCGAGCTCGTTGACCAGGGAGCTGTTCACGAGGAAGCTACCGAACCGGCTATCGAGCAATCCCAGCTCCCGCAGCATCACCCCGAGGACCGGCAGCGCGGTGATTGAGATCGTCAGCGAGACGAACAGCGCCTCCATCCAGGTCTCGGACGGATAGAGGAGGTGCACGACCTCCGCGCCCGAGACGAACGGCCCGAGGAACATCGCCACACCGAGCAGCGCGGCGGGGGCTCCTGTCGCCCGGATCTGCTGCGGTGTGACGGCGAGCCCCGCCATCATCAGGATAAAGAACGTCGCGAGGAACTGCAGGCTCTGGAACTGGCTCGAGAGGCTCGAGAGGCCGAGCGGGTCACCGAGGAGGGTCGGCCCGAGGACCACCCCCACCAGGAGCTGGCCGACGAGGCTCGCCTGGCCCAATCGGGAGAAGAGCTCCCCGACCAGGACCGCGGAGCCGATCAGCAGGAAGAGTCCGACGATGAACAGGGTTGTGGGATCCATGGATGACTCATCGACCCCGCACACCCCCGGCCTCGGTCAGGGCCGTTCCTTCCCGGTTCAAGCTCGCCTCGGGCCCGCGCGGTCGTTCTCTGCGGCCCGGCGAGCGGCACTCATGGCCTATATAGGTTTGTTCCGACGCGAGGAGCCCGCGGTCCCGAGGGCTAATGATGGCGCTCCTCTTCCGTGCCTCCATGCGCGAGCGGCGCCCGAGGGTCGCTCCGCAGAGCCCCGGCGAGCGGAGGTCGGCGGTCGACGCGCGTCGGGTCCGCGCGACGGAGGAACCGCTCGACGTGCAGCTGTGGCAGCGGGACACCTACCCTATTCTCGAGGTGCGCAATCCGATCCACGGTACGGCCTACCGGGTCCTTCTTCCAGAGTTCCCGACCGTCACTTCGGCCCTCTGCACCTGCACCGATTTCGCGCGGCGCGACCTCGGGACCTGCAAGCACATCGAGGCGGGCCATCGGTGGTTGACGGACCATCCCGACGCCGTTCCGCTCCTGGCCCGCATGCTTCCCCCGGTACGAGCGTCGTCGATCTGGAAGGAGATCGACCGGCGCCAAGCAGCCGAGCTCGGGCGAGCCGCGGAGGACCGGAAAGCGCTTCGACGTATCGGGGCGGCGCTCTTCGAGCGCGCCCCGGGACACACGTAGACCTCCGAAGGAGCTTGGAACGCCGGGGTCCGCGGACCCTGCCACCGGAAAGATAGAAAGAAGCGAAGAGAAAGGGTTCGCCGCGAGGAAGCGCGGGACGCCCTAGGTGGACATCCCGGGCGCGCCCTTCAACGCGCGGATCTTGTAGTACTCGGGGTCGACGATGACCTCGCCGTTGATCCCCATCGTCTCGATGGTCTTCAGCGTGGCCCCGCTCGACTTCTTGGCCGCCTGCCAGTCCGGGATGGGGATCGAGAACTTCTTCTCGACCTCCGTCCGGTAGATCGGGCCCGAGTTGTACGAGCAGAACGGAATGACCCGCCCGTCCGGAACCGCGTAGTGGATATCGCAGCGCATCAGGCGCTGGATATCGTAGTCGTAGGCGTCCTGGAAGTGCATGTTCCCGATGTAGAGCGTGCGCCAGGTGAACTTGGCGAGCGCCTCCTTGTTCCCCTCGGTGAAGATCGCGGCGATCACCTTGACGCTGTTCTTCTCGTTGAGGCCCTCGGGCGCCCGCGTGAAGTCGAAGTACTTCGCGACGTCGTGCAAGAGGCGCGCTCCCGCAACGGCCGTCCGGACCCGCGCGAAGCGCGCGTCCCGGTACTTCTCGATCATCGACTCGACGTTCTCGAAGAACCCGTCCACGTCCATGAAGCGTGGGAGCGGGGTGATCTTCTGGCCATCCTTCGAGACGAAGGCGAACGTTGCGCAGCCGCACCCGGGGTGGGTGGTCAGGGTCATCTTCTCCTCCCCGTGGATGATCGAGACGAGCTCGGAGATCGGCGCGACCGACGGAACGGGGAAGAAGTCCGACTTCTCGAATGGGCCGTCCGTGCAGAGGATGCGGACGAGGTCCGACTGGGTGAACCGCATCTGGAACCGGTCCTTGTCGGGGATCCGCGCGGTGAGCGCGACCGGCTGGAAGTTGACGCCGCGGACGACATCGATATTGTCGATCGCGAACTTCACGGTCGGCCAGATCTCCTTCTCGTTGAACCCCCCGACCAGGGTCGGGACCAGGACAACGGAGAGCGGCTTGTCCGGCTTGCCCGCCGCGAGCTCCGCGGCCGAGGAATGTGTCTCCCGGGCGGCTTGGATCGCCTTCTGCTTCACCTTGAAGAGCGGGACGCCCCGCACCTTCCGGTAGATCTCATCGTCCAATCCGTCGAACTGCAGGTAGAGGGTGTGGAGCCCCGAGTCCCGGCAGGCCTGGGCAAAGCCGGGCTCGTTGGCGACCCGGATCCCGTTCGTCGCGACCTGGATCTGCTTGAAACCGAGCTCCCGGGACATTGAGACCGCGTCCAGGAAGAGCGGGGAGAGGGTCGGCTCGCCGCCCGAGAACTGGACCGCGACCGTCCCCACCGGCTTCTGCTCCCGGAGGGTCTTCAGCATGAAGTGGATCTGCTCTCGGGTCGGCTCGAACACGTAGCCGGCCGCGTTCGCGTTCGCGAAGCAGACGGGGCACTTGAGGTTGCAACGGTTGGTCAGGTCGACCAGCGCCAGCCCCGTGTGGGACTTGTGGTGGCTGCACATCCCGCAGGTCGTCGGGCAGCCGCGGAACTTGTCGTAGTAGGGGTTCTCGTAGCCGACCCCGTCGTGGGCGTAGACCTCCATCCGGAGGTAGAAGTCGACATCGTTCGAGATGATGTCCCAGAAATAGCCGTGGGCCCGGCAGGTCTTCTCCATGATGACCCGGCCCTCCTTCTCCCGCACGATCGCGGGAATGACCTTGATACATTCGGGGCAGACCGAGGCCGTCTTCCTGGGCAGGCCCCGCGGGGCTTGGAACTCCTTCATCACACGCGCCGGCATCTTCTGACCTCTCTTTCCAGCCCTTCCGTCGGTTAGGCCTGTAGCGCTCACCATCTCCGCCCTACATAATCCATCTGTCGTCCTCGACGCGACAAAACTCGGTTCCCGTGAGGGAGAGTCGCACGGTCTCATGCGCGACAAACTCAGCCCAATTCCATAACGGTGGTCGCTCCTCTGTGTCCAAGGGACACCTTATGCCCCGGCATTCCTCCGGTGCACCGAGGACGGTATGCCCTCCCCCCGAGCGCGCCGCCAACGGTCATCCACTCGGCCCCGCCGACGCTCCCGGAAGGTGGGTGCACGGTCCGGGTTTGTCGGCCGAGATGCCTCCCCCGTGCTGGAGCGCTACCCTCCCAAGGACCCGGGTATCGCCTCACGGGGTCGCCCGGTACTGTCCGGTCCCTCGCTGACCTCTTCACCGCCCCACGCCGCCCCCACCCCGGAGACCTCTGCAGGGCGACCTCCACTGGAGTCTCCTCCCTCCATGACGTCGCCAGCCGCGGTCCCCCTCATCACCCTCGACAAGCCCTTCGACATCGATGGGTTCTCCTCCCTGCTCGGCGAGACCTCGGTCCGGGTCACCGTTCCGAGGGAGGACCTGCCCGAGGTGCTGCGACGCGTCTTGGAGTTCATGGGGTTCGGGATCTATGTCTATTCCATCAGCGTCCGGCCGGCCGCCTCCGAGCTGCTGAAATCGTTCGTGGTGGAGCTCCGGCGGGTCGACTACTCCACGGAGAAGGGGATCTGGGAGCCATTCGTGGAGAAGGGCGCCGGCGATTCACCCTACGCGGGTGGCTCACCGCTGTCCTGACCAGCGCAAGGCGGGACGACCCTCGTCGAGAGGATGCCTTCGCCCAGCGGGGAGAAGAGCCGCGTCGGACACCTTCGGTGGCCTTGGCGCCGCGTCCGGACCGGTAGGTGTCCGTCCGGGGAACGGCCATGGCGGCCCGGAACGGGTCTCCTCCGGGGCGTTCTTCTCCCGGCGGAGGGGTCGTCCCTCGAAGCGGGGGCCGGCCCGGCGGAGAGGTCCCAAGCGAAGCTAATCAGCGCCACGGCGTTGGCGCCCCCGAGGCGAGGTCGATGGGCTCGGACTTCTCAGGAGAGGAACGATGGCTGGTCGAGTTGCGGGCGTTGCGCGCGGAGCTCGCCGAGATGCGCGCGGAGCAGCAGGAGATGGCGAAGGCGATCGGGGAGCTCGTGACGACCTTCCGCACGCTCGCGACCCACCTCGGCATCGCATCGGAACCGTACAGCCGGCGCGGCGGCGCGCGGGAATCGCGCGACCTGCCCGGATTCGGATAAGCCCCCCCATGCAGATCCGGTACACGGTGCGGGCCGCCGAGCCCGCTGACCACCGCGGGCGGTTCGCGATCGACCTCGACGAAGTCTCTGAACCGACCGTCGACCTGGTCCTTCCGTCCTGGGTCCCCGGCTCCTACCATATCGTGAACTACGTTCGGGGGTTCCGTGGGATGACGGCCCGGACCGCGGCGGAGGGCCGGGACCTCCCCATCGAGCGGGTCGACAAGGCGCGCTGGCGGGTCACTACGGGCGGTGCCCGGTCCGTCCACGTCGAGTACACCGTCTACGGCCACGAGCTCGTGACCGAAGCGTTCGACCTGACCCCCGAGCACCTGTTCGTCAACGCGGCCCTCTGCCTCCCGTACGTCGACGGGCACCTCGCGGAGCCGCTCGAGGTTGCTCTCGACATCCCGCCCGACTGGCAGGTCGTGACGGAGCTCGAGGAGGTCGGCCGGCACCCTCCGAGGTACCGCGCCCCCGACTACGATACCCTCGTGGACGAACCGATCGATGCGGGCCACCCCGTTGTCTTGACGATTCGGCCGCTCGGGGTCCCGCACCGGATCTCGATCTGTGGGTCCGGAGGGAACTACGAAGCGCATCGGCTCGAGGAGGACCTCGGGAAGATCGTGGAGGCGACGGTGCGAATGGTCGGCGAGTCACCGCTCAAGGGCTACACGTTCTTCTACCACTTGAGCGACGTCCCGGACGGGGGGCTCGAGCATGCCAACTCGAACTCTTGCGTCATCACCCGAACGACCTTCCAGCCACCGCAGGACTACCTCCGGTTCCTGGCCCTGACCAGTCACGAGTACTTCCACCTCTACAACGTCAAGCGGATCCGTCCAAAGGTCCTCGGACCGTTCGACTACACCCGGGAGAACTACACGCGACTGCTCTGGTGGATGGAAGGGGCGACCGACTACTTCGCGGACCTCGTCAACTTACGAGCCGGCCTCACTCGCCCGAAGAAGTTCCTCGAGATCCAGTCCGACTTCATCAAGCGGTTGCTCGAGACCCCGGGCCGCCATCGGATCGGCCTCGAGGAGGCCTCCCAGATCACCTGGGTCGACCTCTACCACCCTTTCGAGGAGTCCCCCAACCAGACGGTCTCCTACTACCTCAAGGGCGGCTTGGTCGCACTGTGCCTCGACCTCGAGATCCGCCACCGCACCGAGGCCCGCGCCTCGCTCGAGACGGTGCTGCGCACCCTCTGGACGGAGTACGGCAAGGTGGGCCGCGGCCTCGAGGAGGACGAGCTGCTCCCGGTCGCGAACCGGTCGACCGGCCTCGACCTGACCTCCTTCTTTGAGCGGTACGTCCGCGGGACCGACGAGATCGATTTCGATGCGTTCGCCCGATTCGCCGGCCTCACGTTCGGTCCGAAGGCGAAGCCGCCGGAGGACGACTCGCCCGAACCGGGCTACCTCGGCCTGCGCATCGAGAACGACGGCGGGTTCGTGCGGGTGCGCCATGTGCTCGTCGACACCCCCGGGCGGAGGGCGGGCATCAGCCCGGGCGATGAGCTCATCGCGATCAACGGCAACAAGCTGTCCTACGAGAACTTCGAGAAGGCCCTCTTGCGCCACCCACCGGGAACTCCGGTCGAGCTCGCCCTCTTCCGGCGAGGATACCTCACCCGGGTTGCCCTTAC
>DAHVAA010000028.1 GCA_027314845.1 Thermoplasmata archaeon
CCGCGCCGGTTCGACCCCCTTCAGTCGGTCGACACGGTAGATCGTATGGGACTCGGCCCCGAGACGCACGGTCTCGGTTACTCCGAGGGGGTCCGGAACGCTGTTCATGGTGGCACCAACCGGCTGGGGTTCTTGGGGCTTGTGGAGCGACCGTGGCTCGGTGGGTGGTCGGAGGGAACGCTCCGGGGCGAGCCTTCGATACCGGACTACGAGGGGAGACCCCGAGGGAGCGTTCGACCCCGCCGGGGGTCCCACCGGATCGTCCCCCGGCTCCCGGGGAGCGGCGACGCGCCGAGCGGGAGCTCTAGCTCGACCCGGACCCCGGCATCGGTACGGACGACCAAGAGGATCTTCCGTCCGGTAGTACCGGAAGAGAGGACCGTGGCGCTAAGCCCGCTACCCCCGCCCGCCTCCCACTGAAGCTCGCTCGGATGGAGCGCGACGGGTCCCTCCGGCCCCGGAAGGACGCTATAGCCGAGGAACCGGGCGGTCCGCTCGCTGCGAGGACGGTCGTGAACGTCCTGCGGGCTCCCGAGCTCCTCGAGCACCCCGTCGAACAGGAGCCCGACCCGGTCCCCGAGGAAGAGCCCTTCCGCGCGGTCATGCGTCACGTGGATCGCGGCGGTGTCCGAGAGGCGGAGGACCCGGCGGAAGTCCGCGTGCAGCTCGGCACGGACCTCGACATCAATGGCCGCGAACGGCTCATCGAGCAGGACGACCTTGGGTCGGGCCGCGAGTGTGCGCGCGAGCGCGACACGCTGACGCTCTCCACCGGAGAGCTGGTCCGGGTAGCGGTCCTCAAAGCCCGGAAGCCCGAGGAGGCCGACCAGCCGGTCGACCTCCTCCTCGACCGCGGGCCGCGACCGCCGCTGGAGCAGTGGAGCGTAGGCGATGTTCTCGTAGACCGTTCGGTGGGGGAACAGCGCGGCCTCCTGTTGCATGAGAACGATCCCTCGGCGGTACGTGGGAAAGTCGCCCACTTCCTGTCCCGCGAGGGCGATCCGACCCGCGGTGGGCCGTTCGAGACCCGCCAGGCAGCGCAGGAGTGTCGTCTTTCCGCTGCCGTTCGGACCGAGAAGCACGAGGAACTCCTTGTCGTGGAGCGCGAACGAGACCGACCGCAGTACCGGGGTCGAGCCCCACGAGGCCGAGAGGCCCTGGACCGAGAGGAGCGGTTCAGAGCTCGACACGTCGACCCCCATACTCGAGCGCGGCAAAGACCGCGAGGCTCAGCAGCAGCAGGAGCGCGACGGCGGCGTCCTCCGCCGCAAAGAGCCGGTGCTGGTTCAGAAGGACGAGCGCCACCGGCAGGGTCGTGAACCGGGGGACCCAGAGGAAGTAGGTCGCGGTGAACTCGCCCAGCCCGAGCGCGAGGGCGAAGAGCGCCGCGCTCGCGAGGCCGGCTCGGACCCGGGGGAGGTCGGCGTCCAGGAAGGCGCTGAACGGTCGCGCCCCGAGGGTCTCCGCCGATTCCCGCGCGGCGGGAGTGAGGCCCGCGAGCGGGATCTCGAGGCTCTGGAGCGCGAACGGCAGGGCGAGGATCGCCTGGCTAAGGACGATGAGGAGCCAGACGTTCGGTGCCCCCCCGAACAACGGGCGCCAGAACTGGGCGAGGGAGAAGGCGAGGACCACCGGGGAAACGAGGAGCGGAACGAAGAGCAGAAGCCCGAGGCCCCGGGCGCGAGCCGGTCGGCGGACGACCACGTAGCCGAGGACGACGCCCAGGAGCAGAGCGATCGCGCTCGCGCCCGCGGCGAAGAGGAGCGAGTTCGCGACCAGGCCATAGGCCGAGATGCCCAGCCGCGCCGTGGTCCCGCTCGAGAAGAGCGAACTCCACGCTCCGCCGAACCCGCCTCCCGAGGCAGGGGCGATCGAGCGGTACAATACGGAGCCGAGCAGGGTGAGTTCCCCGGCGAGCACGAGAAAGGTGAGGGCCGCGAAAGTGGTCCCGACGACCTGGCGAGGTCGCCACGGCACCCGCCGGGACCGGCGACCCGGCAGCGCCCGTAGGCGCGCGAGGAGCAGGAGATAGAGAGCGGTCGGCAGGAGGAAGAGGAGGACCATCACGAGCGCGAGCACTCCCGCTTCGTTCGGCGCGAGGAGGACCTGGCTCAACGACCAGACTCGCGCCTCGACCGTGTAGCAGCGCGCGCCGCAGAGCAACAGCGGCGGGGCGAACGACAGCGCGGAGAAGAGGAAGGTCACGAGGCCACCCACCGCAGCGCCCACCCAGGTTGGCCGGCCCCACGCGTCCCGGTACGCGCGCCAGGGAGTGCCCCCGAGCGTCGCTACCGTCTCCTCGAGGGTCACCGAAGCGGCTTCCGCGCCGGTCGCCGTGAAGAGGACCACGATGGGTACATTGAAAACGAGGTTCGCGAGGACGATCGCCGGCACCCCGCTCCCGAACCAAGCGAGCGCGGGTACCGGCACGGAAAGGAGCCCGGCCGGACCGAAAAGGTCGAGGATTCCGAAGACGACCACGAGGCTCGGGAGCAGGAACGGGACGAGGAGGAACGAGCGAAGGACCGAGCGACCGGGCCAATCGTACCGTCCGAAGAACAGCCCGACCGGATATCCGACCGCGACCGCGAACGCGGCCGATAGACCGCCCTGAACCAGCGAGTTCGTGACCGACTGGACGTCGAGCGGGTCGGAGAGGACGGCCGAGAGTCCCGCGAGGCCCCCCGAACCGGCGATGGTCGTGGCGAACAGGATCGCGACCGGAACGATCGCGAACAGGAGTACGAAGGCGAGCCCGGGAAGTACCGCGAACGAGTCGCCACGGAACCTATTCATGGCGGGAGGAGACGGTTCGCGAGGTCCTGGTAGGTCGTGAGCCACCCGGAGAGCGAGCTTTCGATCTCGGAGGGAGTGGTCCGGTCATTGAGCGGCTGGATGGCGTAGGGGTCCGGCGCCCAGGAGTACACTGGCGGAACGCTCACGCTCTGGTTCGCCGGGTATTCCCACTCGTTGAGCGGGATCTCGTTCTGCACGCTCCCGTTCAGCATCCAGTTGACGAACTCCTGGTCAAGGCCGAGGTGACGGGTGCCGCTCACGATGCCGATGCCGTAGACCGTACGCCACCCGTAGGCGGTACCGTTCCACCAGCTGACGGTGCTGTTGTAAGCCCCAGGGGTGCCGGTGTAGGCGGCGTAGGCGGGGTCGGACGTGTAGCTCACGACCATCGCGGGGCCGCCCGGGCTCGAGAACTCATTGAACGCGGACCCCCAGTCCGGCGCGGGAAGGTAGGCAAGGTGGGGCAGGACCCCCGTCCAGAAGCCGGTCCAGTTCTCGTGGAGGACCGTTTCGTAGTACTCGATCTGCCAGACGAGGAACTCCTCCCCGGTGATGTCGACCGTCGGGTCCTCGATCAGAAGCTGACCCGCCCAGCTCGCGTTCGTCGCGAAGTCGGGGAGCGTCGCCCGGGCGACCGCCCCGTGGGTCGCCGCCGCGAACGCGGCGGAGTAGTCGATCCCGAGGTAGCCCCACTCGTACGGCGTAGCGCCGTGGTCGGGACTGAGCGAAGTCGCGAGGTCGCCCGAGACGTTCGCGAGCCCCGGTGGGGAGTACGGCACGAGTAGACCGTTCGCCTCGGCCTGAGGCGTGGTGATCTCATCCAGCCCAATGACCAGGTCGGCGACGGGGGCGTTCTTCTGGGCTAGGAGCGTGCTGACGAGAGTACCGGACGGGAACTCGACGTCGATGTGGACGTGGTGCGCCGCGGCGAACGTGTCGAAGACGTAGGAGTAGTTCGCCGTCCCCGGCCCCCCGAACAGGCTCGAGTAAGCGTAGATCACGAGCGTCGGCTCCCCCAGCCCCGAGCCCAGGTAGGCCGCAAGACCGACCCCCGCGACCACGACGACGAGCGCGACCGCTCCGACCTTGAAGACCTGGCCAAGGCGCCCGGGCGCTCGGAGGCGCCGCGGTGCCTCGTGAGATCCCGGTAAACTCCCTGTCATCCTCGACCCGGACCGGTCGAGAGACGACTCAGCTGCTCCATCGCTTTCCCTCCGCGGGCATTATCCCGAGCAGGTTCGTGGGGTCGACGGGTTTACCCCGTCCTCTCAGCCGGTTCCCAGCTCCCCCTGCGATCCACCGAACCGGTCGGGGAGTTTAACCGTTGTCGCCCCCCCGTCATCTTATACGGGGCCGGCATGGTAACGACCGGGTCGCTAGGGCCATGGCCGACATGATGGGGAAGCTCCGGTTCGGGACGGAGCTCGTGAAGCGCGGGTTCGCTCGGATGCAGCAGGGCGGCGTCATCATGGACGTTACCACGGCCGACCAGGCTGCGATCGCCGAGGAGGCCGGCGCCGTCGCCGTCATGGCCCTCGAGCGGGTCCCGGCCGACATCCGGGCCGCTGGGGGCGTTGCCCGCATGGCCGACCCGCTCAAGATCCGCGAGATCCGGGACCGGGTTTCGATCCCCGTCATGGCCAAGTGTCGGATCGGTCACACGTCCGAGGCCCGGATCCTCGAGTCGCTCGCGGTCGACATGATCGACGAGTCCGAGGTGCTCACCCCCGCCGACCCGTTCCAACATGTCGACAAGAAGGGGTTCAAGGTCCCGTTCGTCTGCGGGGCCCGGAACCTGGGAGAGGCGCTCCGCCGGATCGACGAGGGGGCCGCCATGATCCGAACGAAGGGCGAGGCAGGCACCGGCAACGTCGTCGAGGCGGTCCGTCACATCCGCCAGGTCAACCGCGACGTCCAGGAGGTCCTCAAGCTCCCGAAGAAGGACCTTGGGACGTGGGCGAAGCGGGAGCGGGTCTCCCTCGAGGTCCTCGGGGAGGTCCGAACCCTCGGCCGGTTGCCGGTCGTCAATTTCGCCGCCGGCGGGATCGCCACCCCCGCGGACGCCGCGCTCTGTCGCGAACTCGGGGTGGACGGGGTCTTCGTCGGGAGCGGGATCTTCAAGGCGGAGCACCCGATGAAGGTCGCCCGCGCCGTCGTGGAGGCGTCGCTGCACTACGACCAGCCCGAGGTCCTCGCGCGGGTCTCGGCCGGTCTCGGCGAGGCGATGCGGGGCGTGGAGATCTCGACACTGCCCCCCGACCAGCTGCTCCAGGGCCGCGAGTCGGTCCCGTTGGTCGCGAGCCGCCGAAAGAGCGAGACCGAGGCCTGAGCGGGGCCATCGCCTCCGGTCGCCGTCGAACGATGGGCTGAAAGCCGAGGAAAGGGTAGCCGGCCACCGTGCGCATCGTCCAGGTCACGCCGTTCTTCCACCCCCACACCGGGGGAGTGGAGTCCCATGTCCGGGGCCTTGCCCGGGAGTTCGCGCGGGAGGGCCATGACGTGACGGTCGTCACCTCCCGGTTCAACCGGAGACTGCCCGAGGAGGAGCGCATGGAGGGCTACCGCGTCGTGCGTTCCCGTTCCCTCGGGGTCATCTTCAACACGCCGCTCGACGTCGGTTCGGGCCGGCTCGCCCGTTCGCTCGAGGCCGACGTCTTTCACCTTCACTATCCGCCGCCGCTGACCTCCTACTTCGTCACCCGCGCGCTCGGGCGGACGCGGGCCCCGATCGTCCTCACGTACCACTGCGACCTCTTCATCGCGGGACTCACCGGGCGCCTCCTCGCCGGGCTCTACCAGCGCATCTTCCTCCCCTCGACGCTGCGCCGCGTCGACCGCATCGTCGTCCACACGCGAAGCTACGGCATCACCTCGGCGATGCTGCGGGGGCTCTCGTTGTCGATCGTGCCGTCGGTCGTCGACCTCGACCGGTTCCGCCCCCACCTGGACGCCTCCGCGCTCCGGGGCGACCTGCGGCTCGACGGAAAGCGGGTCCTGGCCTTCACCGGACGGCTCGTCCCCCACAAGGGCGTGGACGTGATCCTGCGGGCGCTGCCCCTGCTGCCCGCGGACGTGGTGCTGGTCGTCATCGGCGCCGGACCTCGGCTGCCGAGCCTAATCGGCCAGGCCCGTCGCCTCGGAGTCGCGGACCGCGTGCGGTTCTGCCCGCACGTCTCCGACGAAGACCTGCCCCGGTACCTCGCGCTCGCCGACATCTTCGTCTTCCCCTCCCAGAACCGGCTCGAGGGTTTCGGGCTCGGGGTCGCCGAGGCGATGGCCGCGGGCCTCCCGGTCGTGATCGCCGACATGCCCGGAGTACGCGAGGTCATCGACCCCGGTAAGGAAGGCCTCCTCGCCGAGCCGCTGATCGCCTCCGACCTCGCGGAGAAGGCACGGACGCTGCTGGACAGCCCGGGGCTGGCGCGAAAGATGGGCGATGCGGGCCGCCGGCGGGCGGAGGAACGGTATGGGCTGCCGACCGTCGCCCGGCAGCTGCTCAGCCTGTACGAAGGCCTGCGCGCAGCTGGTTGATCTGGACCTTCAACCGCTCGGCCTCGGCGGCCGCCGCCCGGCGCCAGTCGGACTCGGCCGACGCGTAGAGGATGCTGCGCGAGGCGTTGACGAGGAGCGCGCGCCCCCGCGCGTCCACCCCCTCGCGGACCGCGGTCGAAAGGGACCCGCCTTGCGCGCCGATCCCCGGCACCAGGATGGGGATCCCGTTCCCGAGAGCCGACCGGGCGTGGCGGAACGCGTCCGAGAACGTGGCGCCGATCACAACCCCGACGTTCCCGTGCGCGTGCGCAAGCCGCCGCACTTCGCCCACCACCGCGAGCCAGAGCGGGCCGCGCGGGGTCGGGATCTCCTGGAAGTCGGGGGCACCGGGGTTCGAGGAGTGCGCCACTACGAACACCCCGTGGGCCGGGTCGTCCAGGAACGGCTCGAGGGTCTCCCAGCCGAGCCAGGGGGTTACCGTCACCGCGTCGAACCCGAACTTCTTGAACGCCCCGTCGTGGATCATGCGCATGACGTTCGGAATGTCGTTCGACTTCAGGTCGAGGATCCGAAGACGCGTCGGCCCGATCTTCTTCGGGAGCTTCGCGAGGGCTTCGATCCCTTTCGGGCCGTACTGGAGATACGCTCCGAGCTGCATCTTGTAGGCCGCCGCGTGCGGGAACGTCGCCTGGATGATCCCGCCGAGGAACTTCTCGAGCTGGGGTCCAGCGGCCAGCCTTCGCACCGCCTTCGGCATGTGCACCGGGTCGGGGTCGAGCCCGACGCAGACGAGCGAGTCCCGTGCGGAAAGGATCCGGTCGACCTTCTGGTTGAACTTCAGCGCCAAGGTTCGCGGTCCAAGGAGAGGAGGGGAGGCAAAAGGCTTGTGACGGAGATGCGCGAGGCGCGGGAACGCCCTCGCGGCCGGCTTTCCGCCGCTCATCCTCCGTTCGCGTCGCGGCAGCTTTATGGCGAACGACCGTTCGGCCCCGCGCCGAACCCGAACTCATGGCCGAAGGCGCCCCACCGACCGAGATCCCCGAAGTCCGCCTGAAGGACCTCGCGGTCGCGGTTTCGCCCGTCGAGCTCGTCGCGCGCGTCGTTCTGGCCCAGCGGCGAGAGGTCACGCGCCGGACGGACGGCAGCCGGCGGCCCCTGATCTCCGGGCTCCTGAGCGACGGAACCGCGAGCGTACGCTTCACCTGGTGGGACCCCCCTCGGGACGGCATCGAGCGAGGGACGGTTCTTCGGGCGGTCGGGGCCGAAGTGCGGGAGTTCCGGGGCCGACCCGAGGTCTCGTTCACCTGGCGGACCCGAGTCGGACCCGCCAGCCCCGCCGAGCTTCCCCGGGTCGATGCCGAGTCGGTCCCGTTCCTCACCGTCCGCGACCTGATCCCGCCGAAGGAGGGCTTCCGGGTCGAGGTCCGCATCCTCCGGGTCGCTCCGCGCTCGGTCACCGTCGGGGAGGAGCGACGGGTGCTCTACGAGGGGCTCGCTGCCGACCGGTCGGGCACGATCGTCATCACTTCCTGGAGCGACTTCGGCCTCCTGGCGGGCGAGGCCGTCCGCATCGCCGGTGGCTATCTCCGCCGCTTCCGCGGAGTTCCTCAACTCGTACTCGACGAGCGAGCCACGGTGATCCGGATCGATGGGACCGACCTTCCCGACGCGACGGAGCTGTTGAGCGCCCCGCCCCGGTCGATCGCCCGCGTCGAGGACGAGGGGGGCGGGGCGGCGGTCGCGGTCGAGGGGATCGTCGTGGGCCTTCTCCCCCCGAGCGGGCTCGTCTACCGATGCCCGAACTGCCAGCGGACGGTCAAGAGCGGGCTCTGCCGGGTCCATGGCCAGGTCGAGGGCCAGGCGGACCTGCGCGCCCGGATCGTCCTCGACGATGGGACCGGCGCGCTCACCGTGAATGCCGGCCGCGCGGACACCGAACGCCTCAGCGGGATCACCCTCGAAGAGGCCCGGCGACGGCTGCGTGAGCGGCCCGATGCGAGCCTGATCGAGGAGGAGATCCTCGAACGCCTCCTCGGCCGCCGGTATCGGATCCGCGGGCAAGCTACGCGGGACGACTTCGGGGTCACGGTTGTGCCGGAGTCGATCGAGCCGGTCGACGTCGACCTGGATGCGCGGGCCGAGGAACTCTCCGCCCGACTGGGGGAGGGTCGTCCCTGACGCTGCGAGAGCCCGCATGGCGCGTGACCGCTCGGGAGCTGGAAGGGTCGCTCGAGGAAGAGAAAGGGGACGGCGAGCGCGCCGCCTCCTACCTCCTCTCCCCGTTCGGGGCCCGAATGAACCGAGTCCTGATTGCCGGCACCCTTTCCCCCGCCGAACCGATCGGCCGGGACGAGAGCCAGCCGTTCTGGCGGGCCCGCCTCTCCGACCCGACGGGCGCCGTGGCGGTCACGGCCGGTAGCTTCCAGCCGCGCGCGATGGCTCAGCTGCGGTCGTCCACGGCCCCCCGGCCCGCGGTCGTGGTCGGGAAGGTACACCTCTACCGGGGACGGGACGGAGTCGGCTACGTTTCCGTCCGCGCGGAGGCGGTCCGTTTCGTAGCCGAGTCGGACGAGCGCGCGGTCCTCGCCGACATCGTGACCCAGAGCCTCGACCGCCTCGACCTCACGGAGCGCCTCCAGCGCGAGCCGGCGGTGACGGACGAGACCCTCGTGGCGGACGGCACCCCCCGACCCTGGGTCCGCGCCGCCCGCGCGGCGCTCCAACGGTATCCCCAGGTCGACCGGCCCGGCTTCCGTCGGGAGCTTCGGTCGGCGGTCCGTCGGGTCGCGGGCGACTCGGGCCCCGTCGCCGCGCCGGGCGGCCCGCCCCCGACCGTCACGGTGACCCGGGCGCCGCCCCCACGCCCACCCCCGACCCCCACGCCCGCGGAACGCGCGGAGGAGTCGGTCTTCCTCGAGCAGCTCGACGAGGTCTCGGAGGTCTCGGCGGACGGCTACGCCGACTTGAAGGAGCTTCTGAGCCGCGTCGGGGCCCGTGGAATGGTCCCCGACCGCGCGGAAGCGGTCCTTACCCGCCTCGAGGAGGAGGGCGTCGTCGAGGAGCCGATCGTCGGGAAGCTGCGTCGGGCGTGAGGCGCGCGGGTCGGACGAGGATTTATATCGCCGTCGGACTCGGGACGCGGGGGAATGAGGAACACCTGTCTCTCCGAACTCGTGACGAGACCAGCGACGAGCTGACCCCCACTTCCTGAGGCGAGCCGCACCACTATGGCACCCCCACGACCGTCTCTTGTCGTCCCGATCCTACTCATCGTCCTCGTCCTGGTGGGCGCGGGGGTCGGGACGGGGCTGCTCTTCGAGTACAACCATCCGAAGTCGCAGGCGCCGGCCCGCCTGGTCGCGATCGGGGACAACGTGACGGTGAACTACATCGGCTTCTTGGCGAGCACGCCACAACTGGGCCGGGTGTTCGACACGTCGCTCTACGCGGTCGCGACGAACAACGCGACCTATCCGAAATCGCTCGAGTTCGCCCTCCGCGGCAGCGCCTCGCAGTACACACCCCTCGGGGTCTACGTGGGACCTTCCGGTTCCTACACGATCAATGGGGTCACCTTCGGCTCGGTGGTGACGGGCTTCTGGCAGGGGCTGCTCGGGCTTCCGGTGAACCACACGGCCTGGATCACGTTCCCACCCAGCCAGGGGTACGGGGCGTTGAACCCGTCGTGCCTCGTTACTCGGCCGCTCACCTTCACGCTCCCGGTGCTGGTCGACGTACCGCTCAGCTCATTCTCGCAGAGCTACCCGGGGGTCAACGCGACGCCCGGTGCCGAGTTCACCGACCCGACGTACGGCTGGACGGACCTTGTCTTCTCGGCGAACGCCACGGCCGTCGTGGTCGACCGCCTTCCCACCCTGGGATTCGCGCTCCCGAACGTCGGGTGGTCGGAGGTCGTGACGGGCGTCACCGCGAGCACCATCACGGTCGCGAACCGGCTTTCTCCGAGCGACGCGGGGCTCGTCCTCGGCCACGCCGGGAGCACCGGCGTCTGCGGGAACACGCAGTACATCGTCTCGAGCGTGGACGTCGCGAACGGGACCTATACGGAGAACTTCAACCGTGAGGTCGTGGGCTCGAGCCTGATGTTCGAAGTGACGGTCGTCCAGTTCTACTGAACCGGCGGCCCCGTCCCGCCGAGGCGCGCTCAGCCGCCCAGGGTCACCTTGCCGCGCTTCAGGAGCTCCTCGAGGTGGGCTTCGGCGGTCGACTCGAGGAGGTCGCTCGTAGGGCGGTGCGGCCGCGAGTAGGTCCGGAGCGTCTTGCGCGCCTCGTCCCGGCGGGCGCGGATCTGGCCCAGGGTCTTGCGCCCTTCGCGCTCGACCTCAGCGATCTCCCGGCTGGCCGCGTCGACCTGGGCCATGACCTCGGCGCGCGCTTTGCCCTTCGCACGGAGCTCGGCGACCAGGCTACCGGCGGTGACAAGCTTCGAACGGACCTCGGCCATCTTCGCATCGCGCTGCGTGCGGGCGGCGGAAAGCTCGCGGCCGAGACGTTCGACCTCGCCTCGGGCGGCGGCGACGCGCGCCTCCGCCTCCTTGCGAAGCCGTTCGTGCTCGGCGACCAGGCCGGTCCGGGCCTCGGCCTCCTTGAGCTCCTTGGTCTTCTGTCGCAGGGTGGCGATGAGGGCGTTCTCATCGTCCAGCGATAGGGCCCGGGTCTGCTGGGCGAGCTCGAGCGCGGCGATCTCGCGGCGCAGCCGCTCGGGATTCACTCGCTCGCCCGGAGCGAACGTGAGCCGGAGCTCGCGCAGCTGGATCACCGCCTCCTCGACCTTGTGACGCGCGGCGTCCCGCTCATGGCGGAGCTTGGCGAGGGTGTGGCCGAGCTCGCCGTGCTCGCGATAGAGGTCCTCGACCTCGGCCTGGGGAGCCTGGCGACGGTCGTAGAGCGCCTTCTGTTCCCCCGAGAGGCGACGCATCTCGGTGATCAGGGCCTGTCGCTTCGCATAGAGCGCATCGAGCTGCCGGTCGATCCCTCGCAGCCGATCCTGGTCCTCCCGATCTCTGTGCTCCTCTTCGTCCGAGAGGACCGGTCGCGGCGGCACGGACCGAGCAAGGTGCCGAAGGTCAGAAAAGCCCTTCTAGGCCCTGGAGGGCTCGTTCGTGGGGCGGCGGTCGAGCACCCACCAGAGCTGGAACTCGGTCCGGAGCTCCTGCGCCAGGCGTTCGAAGCCGGGTCGAAGGAACCGGGCCAGAGATTCTCGACGGTAGTAGCGCAGCGCCCCCTCGTGCGGCCCGCCGGTCCATACGTCGGGGGCGACCTCGGTCCCCTGCCCGCAGCGCGGGTCCGTGGTCGAGCGGACCGCAAAGGCGTGGAGGCCCCCCGGTCGGAGAACGCGATGCACGGCCGAGAGGAGCCGGTCGAGCTCCTCCTCGGAGAACATCATGTAGAGCGCGTGGGCGTAGACGGTGTCGACGGAGTTCGGGGGTTCTTCGTCAAGAGCCTCCTGGGCCGTCGCAACCCGAAACTCCGGGTCCCGCCCGCCGGTGCGGCGGGCGCGGGCCCGTTCGATCGCGAGCGTCGAGTGATCGACCGCGCGCACCATCGCGCCGGCCTTGGCGAGCTCGTAGCTGTCCCGGCCCGGGCCACAGCCGAGCTCCAAGAGCCGGCGACCTTCAAGCGGCTTCGGGAATCGTGCGATCGCCCAGGCGCAGAAGTGGCTCGGCGGTCCGACGAAGAGGTCGGGGTTGCGGGCGTACATCCGGTCGGAGGCCGACCGCCGTTCTTCGGGGGACGGCCAGGTCAGGCCGCCGGCACCGTTCGTCGTAGCCTTCCTCCTCCCCGACGAGGCCGCGGGCGGCCGGCGGGTCGCGCGAACCGCTGTGCGGCGAAGAGCGCGGCCGGGACAGCGGCGTCGATGTTGACCACCGCGATCGGCGCGCAGGATTGGAGCATCGCCGACAGCGCCGCCTCCCCCCGTCCTCCCCGTCCGTAGCCGACCGAGGTCGGCACGCCGACCACGGGAGCCCGGACGAGGCCCGCGAGCACGGTGGGAAGCGCGCCCTCCCTCCCAGCGAAGACGAGGTACACTTCGGGCGCGCGCGCTTCGAGACGGCGGACGGCGGCGAGGAGACGGTGGAGCCCCGCGACCCCGACATCGTAGGCGGTGACCACGCGGACCCCGAGCTCCGTGAGGATCGCCCGAGCTTCTTCCGCGAGCGGAACGTCGCTCGTACCGGCGGTCACGACCG
>DAHVAA010000029.1 GCA_027314845.1 Thermoplasmata archaeon
GTCGGGAACGCCGGCGACGTTCACGGTCACCTTCACGGAGACCGGGGCGAGCGGCGCGTGGTCGGTGAGCTTCAACGGGGTCACGCAGAGCACCAGCGGTACGAGCCTCTCGTTCACGAGCCCGAACGGGACGTACACGTACTCGGTGGTCGTGGCGCCGAGCGGCCAGGCGGCGAGTCCGGCGGGCGGTCAGGTGTCGGTGAACGGGGCGGGAACCAGTGTGCCGCTCACCTTCGCGACCTCGACGGTCACGCAGTACAGCAACAGCACGTCGGTGCCGACCTGGGCGTATGCGGTGATCGGGGTGTTCGTCCTGCTGACGATCGTCTTCCTGGTGACCACGCTGATGGCGCGGCGGCGCCCTCCGAGCCCGCCCAGCCCCCAGACGTGGACCCCGGGTGGCGAAACGAAGGCCGGCGAGGGACCCTCGCAGCCGCCGGCGACCTAGATCGCTAGGTGTGTACCGGGACCAACCCTTTCCTTCCCTTTCTTTATTCTAAGAGAAGGCCCAACACACAGCGTCGGTCCCGAGCTCGAGGACTGAGGAGTTGTCGGAAGCGAGACGCCGCCACGACCCCGGGCCTTGAGCTCTTGGCCGCGAGATAACTCTCGGTTGGTGGGCGGGGGAGGCCGGGGCGAGGTGTCGAAGCGCGCGGCTCTCAGAGCAGGGGGAGGTCCCCCGTCACGGCGTCGATCCTATCCGCCCGGGCTGGGCCGAGCCCAAGGCAGGTACGCGTCCCCGGGGGTACTTCTGTGAACCCGGCATCCTCGACCCAGACGGTAGGGATACGGTGGGCGCGCGCTTCTCGTTCGAGCGCCTCGAGTTCGGGCAAAGTGGGAACGGTCAGGGCGATCTTCTTCTGACCCTCTCGCAGCCACTCAGACAGCCCTTCGCTTCGATGCGCCTGAGCTTGTTGGAAGAGAAGGACCGCCGCGTGAGCCGCTTGAACGGCAGCCTTCCCCGCAGTAAGGCGGAGCTCCCCGCGCATGACAAGCACCATCTTGTAGCCGCCCCCACCGTCAACCTTCCTACCCCGCATACTCTGCCTCCCTACCTGCACGAAGCTCCGCGCTCTCCCGATCGATCTCCGAAAGGCGCGCCTCAAGACGTTCCCGCTCGGAAGCAGTCGCCCGCTGCGCTCGGAGCGTGTGCTGGATCCGGCGAGCCTCCCGACCGAGCTCGTCCAACTGCCGGGTCAGCTCGAGCGCGTCCTCCTCTCCATGGGCCACCGGTGGAGGGGAGGCCCCGACCGGGGGTTCCCGGGAGAACCCCCCCCGTACGAGCGCCGCCCCCAGTCCCACCACGGCGATACCGGCAAGCGAGATCTCAAGCAGGGGGTCCGTCCACGAGGCCTGGAATCCGCCCGGGCTCGACGCCAGCAGGAGATAGCCGACCAGGACCGTGAGGGCGACGCTGAGGACGAAAGAGAGCGTCACGAGCTCCACAAGACGGCGGAGCCCCGCGGTCCCTCGGACCCGCCACTCCGGGAAGACGGCTTTGGTGAGGCCGTAGCCGGGAAGGAAGAAGACCAGGGCCACCCCGGCTCCGGTTTCCAGGATGGCGATCGCTGGCATCGGCACCAGGTAGGGTCATCACTCCGCGGGCGCTTCGCCGGTCCCGAACTGCTTCTCAAGCTGCCGCCGCAGGCGCCGGTTCGAGACGAGCCCGTGCGCGGCCTTCTTGGTGGTCTCGTACTGCTTCAGTAGCGCCCGGACCTCCTGCGGCTTCTGGCCGCTCCCGCGGGCGATCCGGTGGATCCGCTCGGCCTTCAAGAGGTGCGGGTTGTCGAGCTCCTCACCCGTCATCGAATCGAGGATCGTCCGGAAGCGCTTGAGGCGGGTCTGCGTCGCATCGAGCGTCTGCTCATCGACCTTCGCCGCGCCGAATCCGGGGAACATCGAAACGAGCTTGGAGAACGGGCCCATCTGGCCCAGCGAGTCGAGCTGGGTCCGCATGTCCCGCAGGCTGAACCGTCCCGCCATGAGGTTCTTGGCCGCGGCTTCCGCCGCTTGCTTGTCGGAGAGCTCTTCGAACCGCTCGAGGAGCGTCTGGATATCGCCCATGCCGAGCAGCCGGGAGACGAACCGGGTGGGCTCGAAATGTTCGAACTCGTCGAGGTGCTCGCCGGTTCCGATGAACAGAATCGGCGCGCCGCTGACCGCGACGGCAGACAGCGCGCCCCCTCCCTTCGCCGAACCATCGAGCTTCGTGAGGACGACGCCGGTGAGCCCCACCGCGTGATGGAAGGCTTCGGCGCTGCGGCCGGCGGATTGCCCCATGGCCGCGTCGAGAACGAGCAGGACCTCCTCCGGCTCTAGCGCGGTGCGAACGCGCTTCAACTCTGCGATCAGGTCGGGGTCGATGCCGCTGCGGCCGGCCGTATCGACGATCACGGCCAAATGGGGCGGGAACCGGGCGAGCGCCTCCGCCACGATGACCTCGGCCCGGGACTCCGAGCGGTTCGCGTAGAAGTCGCAACCGACCTTTTTCGATAGCTGTTCCAGTTGGTCGATAGCGGCCGGACGATGCACATCGGCCGCGACGAGTCCCACTCGTACGCCGCGCTTCTGGAAGTATCGGGCCAGCTTCCCGGCGGTCGTGGTCTTTCCCTGACCGAACAGGCCCGCGAGCAGGATCCGCTTCGGCTTGACGTCGAACGGGCGGTCCTTGCCGAGGATCCCGCGGATCTCCTCGTAGATGATCCGCACCAGGAAGTCACGAAGGCTCGCGCCCGCCGGGGGCTTTTCCTCCGTGGCTCGCCGCCGAACCCGTTTCGTGAGGTCGAGCGTCAGCTGGACGTTCACGTCCGCCTGAAGGAGAGCCCGCTGGATGTCCCGGACAACCTCGGAGAGCAGGGCCTCGTCGACGACCGAGCCGCGGGCGATCTTTTGGAGCACTCCCCGCAGGGATTTTCCCAGGGAATCGAGGACCATGGGACCTACGGGCCCGACGAGCCCGCCGGACCCAGAACTCCGGCGCTATAAGTCGAAGCCTCTCGTACCGGTGCCGCCGAGACGGCACGGCGTCCTTCGGCCCGCGCAACCGTATTATCGAACCGGGGGCCTGAAACGGTCCAGCATGGCGGACGTGAGTCCGGCGGCGAAACCCACTCCTCCGAAGCTCAATCCGGTCCGCGTACCGGTTCCCGAGGAGCCGGTGGCTGCCCGGACGGGTGACTTCCGCGAGATCGTTCATTCGTACACTCGCGAAGAGGCGGTGCTCGAAGCACGTCGCTGCATCCAGTGTCGTCGTCCGTGGTGCGTCGAGGCCTGCCCCATCACCCAGGACTGCCGGGAGTATCTCCGATTGATCGCGGCCGACGACTTCGACGGGGCGGCGCGAGTGACCCTGCGCGACAATCCTCTCGCCACCTGTCTTTGCAAGGTCTGCTATCACTACTGCGAGGACGCCTGCGTGGTGAAGAAGAAGGGGGTCCCTATCGCCATCCGCCAGCTCAAGAGGGCCGCCCTCGACTTCGGTCGCAGTGACCTCGTCTACGTCCCGTCCCGACCGAGGGGGCAACGGGTCGCGGTCGTGGGGGCCGGCCCGGCGGGGCTGATGGCCGCGTGGGACCTCTCGGTTCGCGGTTACTCGGTCACGGTCTTTGAGCAGGAGAAACGGCTCGGTGGACTCATGCAGACGATCCCGGCGTATCGGATGACGGACCGGGCTGTGGAGACCGACCGCGCGCGGTTCCGAGACCTCGACGTCAAGTTCGTGGACGGGACGAGGGTCGGTCGGGAGATCCCGGTGTCGCGCTTGCTCGAGGAGGGCTACGCCGCCGTGCTGCTCGCCCTAGGAACCCCGCTCCATCGGACCTTGGGCGTCCCGGGCGAAGCGCTCTCCGGCGTGATCCCGGCGCTCGACTTCCTTAAACGCATCAACGCCGGCGAGAAGGTCGCCCTCGGACGTGACGTGGTGGTCGTGGGAGGGGGCGACGTCGCGATGGACTCGGTCCGCAGCGCCCGCCGCTACGTCGAAGGTGGTCACCTCACCCTCGTATATCGACGAGGGCGCGAAGAGATGCCGGCCGACCCCGAGGAGGTCCACGGTGCCGAGGAAGAAGGGGTCCGGTTCCTCTTCCTCCGCGACCCGGTCCGAGTGGCCGGTTCCGAACACGTGGAAGGGCTCGTGGTGGAGTCGATCGAGCTCGGTCCCCCCGGTCCGGACGGACGGCGTCGCCCCGTCCCCGTTCCCGGCTCGGAGGTGACGATCCCCTGCGATACGGTGATCGCGGCCGTCGGTCAGCAAGCCGACCTCGAAGGGCTCGACCCGATGCTCGAGCTCCGGCTGAACCCGCGAGGGTGGCCAGAGGGGAAGGGCCCGGGCTTCGCGACCGGGGTTCCGGGCGTCTTCGCCACCGGAGGCCGGTCGGTGGTCTATGCGATGGGGGCCGCGATGGAGGCGGTCGAAGCGATCGACCGGTATCTATCGGGCAAGCGGGGGGACCCTCCGTCACCGCGACCCGATTCGCTCGGTGGGGGATCCGCGTTCCACCTGCCTCCGGGATACACGGCGCCGATCCGGGTGTAGTTCGGGGCGTTCCGGACTGGGCATAGCTATTTGTCGGGCCGAACCCCCTCTTCCACCGTGACACGGGGATTCCGTCGTCGCCCCAGTCGTTGGCTCGCCGGCGCCGTGCTCGTGCTGGCGGCCATCCTCCTCACGGTTCCGTTTGGCGGGGTGGGAGCCGCGACTGCGTCACCCTCGAGCGGGTCCGCCACCGGATCTGTCGTCCCGGTGGTCGTCGCACCGCCCCCCTCGGGCTTTGGGGCACGGGCGGGATATTCCCCGGACTATGCGCTCGAGGTCTCGGGCGCGAGCCCGTCCCACGGAGCTCGGGAAGTCGTCGTCACATTCCAAGCCCAGAGCCCTGGGCTGTTCGCGCCTCCGTCGCCGGGCTCAAAGCCCCTCACGATGTCGGCGCTCGCCGATCGGTTCGGGCTGACGCCATCGGAGTACCTCGCGGCCGAGCGGTACTTCACCTCCCGAGGACTCTTCATCGTCCATGCCTGGCCCGACCGTCTCTCCCTGAGCATCGAGGGGTCGGTCTCTGCGATCGATGCGGCGTTTGGCACGGCGCTCTACTCCGGTTCCTACGGCGGTCGGTCGGTCACGTATCCGGCCGTCTCCCCTACTCTCCCATCGGTCCTCGAGTCGAAGGTAGAAAGCATCGTGGGCCTCTCCGCGGGCTTCGACTCCTTCGCCTTGCCGGGGGGCCTCTCGGGCGCGGCCCTGCCCTCGGTCAGTCCCACGGTGGGGGATTCGAACCTCGTGACCCCCGCGATCGCCCGCGATATCTACGACCTTTCGGCACTCTACAACCTGACGGGCTCCTCCAAATTCGCCACCGGTGAGGGGATCGCGCTCGTGCTTTGGGGACCGGGATATGCCCCGTCGGACATCTCCTCGTTCTTCCAGCAGGACTATCCGTCCGGGTTTCCCACGACAGCCGTAGTCCCGAAGCCGGTCGACGGCGCACCCCTTCCCTCTCCCTCCGCGGTGAACGACCCCTGCGGGGCGTCCCAGGAGTTGACCCTCGACCTCGAGTGGTCGGGGTCGATGGCGCCGGGCTCCGCCCTCTACGCCGTCTATGCGCCCGAAAGCGCCTACCCGACCTGTTCTCCGTCCGCCACGTCCATGTCGGACGCGCTTCACACCGCGCTCACCCTGCCCGTCGCCGCGATCTCGATGTCCTTCGGAGCCCCGGAATCGCAGGACGGCTCCCTGCGCGCCGCCTGGGACACGTACTTCGCCGAAGCGATCCAGCTGGGGATCACGCCCCTCGCCGCAACCGGGGACCTCGGTGGGGACGCGCTTTCCGGCTGCCGCGGGGGGCCCTCGCCCCAGTACCCGGCGACCTCGCCCGACGTGCTCGCGGTCGGGGGTACCTCCGTCGCGCTCCAGCGGAACGTCTTCGGACAGATCCAGGGGTCCAGCGAGAGCGCGTGGAACGGCAGCGGCGGAGGGGTCTCGAGCCAGTTCGCCCCACCGACGTGGCAGGCAGGGCTCGGGTATTCCGGCCGTGCGGGCCCGGATGTGAGCGCGACCGCGGCGGAGAACTTCTTCTTCTACAAGGGTCAGCCAATGGTCGCCGCGGGGACGAGCTTCGCGACCCCGCTCTGGGCCGGCCTGTTCACCGAAATGGACGCGCAGTACGGGGCCCCGCTCAGCTCGCTCGCCCCGCGCCTCTACTCGATCGCCGAGGAGGAGACATCCGGTCGGATCGGACAAGGCTTGGCCGACATCACGTCCGGCTCCAACTGCCTCGGCCCGGCCGGAGTGGGATTCGACCTCGCGACCGGCTGGGGGTCGCCCCGGGCCCTGCTGCTCTACGCCGACCTCACGAAGACGTTCGTCAACCTCTCGATCTCCGTCTCGTCGAGCGTGATCGCCCCCGGCGGGAGCGTAACGATCCTGGCCCACCTCGCGAATCGGACCACCGGCGCGCCGATCCTCAACGTGCCGGTCCAGGTGACGTACGCCTCGACGTCCGACCTCGGTCCCTGCACGGGCACCTACACCACCGTGGCTCCACCGACCGACGCCTCGGGGAACGTTTCGGTCTCCGCGAACGTCCCCTGGTGCTTCCTCGGCGCATCCACCACAGCGACGGTCGTCGTGCTGGCCGACGGCTACTACGGCACGAACTCCACGAACGTGCAAGTGAACGTTCTGGGCTGGATCCCGGCGCTCGGGGCGATCACCGAGTTCCCGTACAACATCGTGGGCTTTTTCGTGATCTTTGCCATCGCGTCGGCGGTGGGCTACGCGATCGGGCGTCCCCGCGCTCGTGCACCGCCACCGGCGTTCCCTCCGGGCGGCGCGACCACTGGGCCGCCGACCACGGCGGCCGCCGGTCCGTCTCTAGCGGGGCCGGAGGCGGCGCCCGTTGCCAACCCTATCGCGGGACCCCCGGTCGAGTCCCCGAAGTCGGCGCTTACCGGCGGTAGCGCATCCCAAAAGCCTTAATCCGGGCTCCCTCTCTGTCGCCGTGCCCGGTGCTCCCGAAAGTGCGCCGGACGGTGGGACGCCGGTCTCTGTTTCCGGGCCCGAACGTTCGGTCCTCCTGGCCCTTCGCGCGATCGAGCCCTTGCCGGCCGACGAAGAGACGATCGCAGCGCGGGCAGGTCTCGCGGCCGACCAGGTCCGGGGAAGCCTCCAGCGGTTGCGCTCAAAGCGGCTCGTGGTCCTCGACGAGCGCCACGAGTCGAACCGGAGGCTTACCCCGAGGGGCGAGGCCATGCTGTCCGAGGGACTTCCCGAACGACGCTTCCTCCGGGCGCTCGAGCGCCACGGCGGGTCCTTGACCGCGGAAGAGGCCTCCCAAGAGGGAATCTCGGACGAGGAACGCTCCGCCGCGATCGGGATCCTCCGGCGGCGCGGATACCTTGCCGACGGCGCTCCCTTCCGACTTCGGACGGAACATCGCGAGCCGGTCGACCTTCTGCCGGAGGAGGTGGTGCTGCGGGAGGTCGCGGAGGGCGGGCCGGAGATCGACGAGGCCATCTTCTCCGTTCTCGAGCGACGTGGCCTCGTCCGGGTCGAGCATCGGTCGATCAAGCGATGGGCCCCTTCCGAGGAGGGTCGGGGACTGGCGCTCGGTGCCGATGGGATAGAGATGATCGGTGCCCTGCGGCCCGAGATGCTTCGGACCGGTGCCTGGCAGCGCGTCGCGTTCCGGCCGTACGACGTCCGGGCGGACGTGCCGTTCGTCACCGGAGCCCGCCCCAACCCGTATTCGGCGTGGTTGGAAGAGTTCGAGGACATTCTCCTCGGACTCGGGTTCGAGCAGGCCGAGGGACCGTTGCTCGAGACCGAGTTCTGGAACAACGATGTTCTGTTCATGCCCCAGGACCATCCCGCGAGGTCGATCCATGACGCGCTCTCCGTGGGCGGAGTGACCGGTCGACTCCCGCCGCCCGACCTACTGGCGCGCGTGGCCGCGGTGCACGAAGGGCGACCCCTGCCGGGGGAGACCCGGCCGCTCGGTCCGGGTTGGCCCGGTGCCTACGACCCGGTGGTCGCTGCGCGCCCGGTACTCCGCTCCCAAACGACGGCCGTGTCGGCGCGCTTTCTGGCCCGTGGCCCGTCCCCCCCTTTCCGGATGTTCTCGCTCGACCGAAACTACCGCCGCGAATCGGTGGATGCGAGCCACCACATCGAGTTCACCCAGTGTGAGGGGATCGCCGGCGCCCCCGGGACCTCGATGCGCGACCTTGTGGGACTGTTCCGAGCGCTGGCAGAGGCGATCGGGATCCGGGAATTGCGGATCCGGCCGAGCTTCTTCCCCTTCACCGAGCCCTCGATCGAGGGATACGTCCGCCATCCACGCCTCGGATGGATCGAGGTGTTCCCGGGCGGATTGTTCCGTCCGGAGGTGCTTCGCCCCCTCGGAGTCGAGGTGCCGGTCGTCGCCTGGGGGATCGGGGTGATGCGACTCGCGATGGTCGCGCTCGGTGTGAACGACATTCGAGAGCTCTTCTCGGACGACCTCGAGATCCTGCGCGGGGGGGGAGCCTAGCGTGCCGCAGAGCGTGCTTTCCGAGGCGCGTCTGCGCGAGCTTCTGAAAGTGCCGGTGACCTCGGCGGAGCTCGACGACCTCGTGTTCCTGTCGAAGGCGGAGGTCGAGGGACGCGCGGGGGACGACCTCACGATCTCCGTGACCCCGGACCGGCTGGACCTCCTCTCGGAGGGCGGTCTGGCGCTCGCTCTGGAAGGGAGCATGGACGCAGCCCATGGACTCCCGCCCCTCGGGCGCGATCGAGCCCCGACGGGGCCCGGAGGATTCGAGGTGGATGCCTCCGTTGACCCGCTTCGCCCCTACCTTTCCGGCGTCATCGTGCACGCTCCCGAGGGGGCGGCGCTGGATGCCGGGACCCTTGCCGAAGCGGTACGGTTCCAGGAGCTCCTGCACGCCACCGTCGGACGCGACCGCCGCGCAGCCAGCCTGGGTATCTACCCATCCGACCGGTTCTCCTGGCCCGTACGCTACGCGCTCGAACCAATCGACCGCGTCCGGTTCGTTCCCCTCGACCTCACTGAGGAGGTCACCGGCGACCGCTTCTTCGGGGAGCATCCCCTCGCCGCGCGGTACGGTGGTCTCGGGAGGGCGGCGGATCAATGCCTGGTCCTCCGGGACGCCGCCGGCATCATCCTGAGCCTACCTCCGGTCCTGAACAGCCGCACGGCGGGCGAGGCACGAACGGGCGACCGGGAGCTCCTTCTCGAGGCGACCGGAACCCGGGAACGCAGCGTGCGGGAAGCGCTGGGCCTCTTGCTGGTGGTGTTCGCGTCCCGGGGTTGGTCGGTCACTCCGCTCGAAGTCCATGGACCGGGCTCCCACCTCGACGATGGCCGATCGACGCTCTCCCCCCGCGCGGTCGACCTTCCGTCGGCACTCCTGCGGGAGGCGATCGGTGAGGCCCTGCCGGCCGCGGAGGTCGAGCGGCGGCTCGGGCGCGCCCGGCTCCGAGCTCGCCCCCATGAGGGTGGGTGGAAGGTCGAGGCGCCTCCGTGGAGGCCCGACCTGCTCACCGCGGTCGACCTGGTCGAGGAGGTCTTCCTCGCGGTCCCGGTCCGTCCGGAGGACGGTCGCCTTCCATCGAGCTCCACGAGAGGCAAGCGGCGGACGGAGACCGTCTTTCGGCGACGTGTCGCGACCGAGCTGCTCGGCCTCGGGTTTGCGGCGCCCTACACGTCGCTCCTCGTCTCCGAGACGACCGTGGAGCGCCTCGCGGGCACGGCACCGATACGTCTCAGCAACCCGGTATCCTCCGAGTTCGCCTACCTCAGGGACCGGCTGCTGCTCTCGCACCTCGAAGTGCTCGCCCGGAACACCCGTCGCGGCTACCCGCAGCGGTTCGCGGAAGTCGGACCCGTTGTGGTTCGGTCCGCCGCCGCGGAGTCCGGTGGGGAGACCCGCTATCATGCGAGCCTCGTGATCGCTTCCGACACCGCCGGCTTTTCCGAGGCGGCCGCGCACGTCGACTACCTGCTTCGCGGCCGGGACGTGGGAGGCGTGCGCGAACCGACGGACCTCCCGGGGACAATCCCGGGCCGGTCCGCGCGGACCCGGGTCGCGGGGGAGGTCGTCGCGGAGCTGGGGGAGGTCCATCCGCGGGTCCTGGCCGAGCTCGGCGTCCCGGTGCCCGCCGCGTGGGCAGAAGTCGACCTGAGCGCCCTCTGGCCCCTGGTCGCGCGACACCGCTCCTCTTGAGTTTCCAGCGGTCCGGGGATGCTTCCCAGCGTGGGACTCCGGATAGGCTCTAATAGCGTCCTCCGGTCGGAGAACGATGGCCCGACCTCGGCGCGGCAGGTCCTCCGACCCGGCTCGGTTCCGCTGGGATAAGGAGGCCCGCAAATCCCTCGGGCCACGCGCCGACGGTGGTAAGGTCCCGCTCCTCGTCGGGCCCCCCGAGGACATCGACCACGACTTCCTCGAGCGCATCGGTTTCCCCGGAGAGATGCCGTATACGCGGGGGATCCAGCCCACGATGTACCGGGGCCGCCTCTGGACGTTCCGCCAGTACTCGGGGTTCGGGAGTGCCGCGGCGACGAATCGACGGTTCCACTTCCTGCTCGAAGGGGGCCAAACCGGCCTGTCGGTCGCGTTCGACCTGCCGACGCAGAACGGCTACGATTCCGACCACCGCCGGTCGCGCGGAGAAGTAGGCCGATGCGGGGTGCCGATCTCGACCCTGGGTGACATGCAGACCCTCTTTCGGGGTATCCCGCTCGACCGCGCGACCGTCTCGATGACGATCAATGCGACCGCCCCGGTCCTGCTCGCGTTTCTGGTCGCGGTCGCCGAGGAGAACGGCGTTCCGCGCGCGCGCCTCGGAGGGACCGTCCAGAACGACATCCTGAAGGAATACGTGGCCCGCGGTACGTACATCTACCCCCCGTCCGCCTCCCTCCGCCTCACGGTGGACCTGATCGAGTTCGCGACCCGCGAGATGCCGCAGTGGAACTACATCTCGGTCTCGGGTTACCACATGCGGGAGGCGGGGGCGACCGCGGTCCAGGAGGTCGCGTTCACGCTGTCGAACGCGATCGCCTACGTCGAGGCGGTCCGCGCGCGGGGACTCCCGCTCGACGAGTTCCTCCCGCGCCTCTCGTTCTTCTTCTCGAGCGACCGCAACTTCCTCGAGGAGATCGCTAAGTTCCGGGCGGCCCGCCGTCTCTGGGCGCGGATCGTCACCGGACGTTTCGGCGCCCGGAACGGCCGCTCGAAGCAGCTCCGCTTCCACACGCAGACCGCCGGCTCCAGCCTGACCGCCCAGCAGCCCGAGCTCAACGTCGTGCGCACCACGGTCGAGGCGCTCGCCGCCGTCCTCGGAGGTACCCAATCGCTTCACACGAACGCGCTCGACGATGCGCTTTGGCTGCCGACCGAATCGAGCGCACGGCTCGCGCTGCGGACCCAGCAGATCCTCGCCGAGGAATCGGGAGTGCCGAACACGGTCGACCCGCTCGCCGGCGCCTACGAGATCGAGCACCTCACCGACCAGATCGAGACCGGGGCGCTCGAGTACCTCGCGCGCATCGACGACCTCGGCGGAGCGCTCGCCGCAATAGAGCGGGGGTTCTTCGCGTCCGAGATCGCGCGAGAGGCCTACCACGTCGCTCGGGCTCGGGAACGGTCGGAGGAGATCGTGGTCGGAGTGAACTCCTTCCCTGAGGGGAACCCCGCGTTCTCGCTCTTCCCGGGAGAGAAGGGAGGTCGGTTCCAGCGGGTCTCCCACGTGGAGGAGCGCCAGCAGGTCGCGCGGGTCCGGTCGTGGCGGAAGCGAAGGGACGCCGGCCGTACTTCCGCCGCCCTCGACACGCTCTCCTCGGCGACTCGGTCGGGCGAGAATGTCCTGCCGCACGTGCTGCGAGCGGTGGTCGCGGGCGCGACGCTGGGAGAGGTTGCGGACACCTGGCGAGCGCTCTTCGGTGAACAGGGAGCCTCCCGGGCCTTCTAGCGAGGAGGGTCGTTCGATGGAACTCGACCACGTGGGGATAGCCGTGTCCGACCTCGGCGGGGCCTTGGAGCGCTGGACGACCCTACTCGGCGAGCCCGATGGCCCTATCGAGGAGGTTGCTTCGAACCGGGTCCGGGTCGTGTTCCTGGGCTCGGGCAACACCCAGGTTGAACTGGTCGCGCCCCTCGATGCGGATTCGCCGGTCGCGAAGTTTCTCGAGCGTCGGGGGGAAGGGATCCATCACCTCGCTTTCCGGGTCCCGAGCGTCGACGCCGCGCTCTCGGACCTGGTCCGGCGCGGCGAGAGGGTCGTCGACCGGACGGGCCGACCCGGGGCGCGGGGCCACCGGGTCGGCTTCGCGCATCCTTCGGCGTTCGCCGGAGTACTGGTGGAGTTCGTGGAGGCACCATGAGCCGGATCGTGAACGCGGAGCTCGACCAGATCTACGACAGCCGGGGTCGCCCGACCGTCGAGGCGACGATCCGGTTGGAGTCCGGAGCGCG